>NZ_PJBX01000173.1:0-84905 GCF_002836335.1 Psychrobacter sp. Sarcosine-02u-2
GCCATGTATCGAAAAACTGGGACTGTGACAGTCGGGGCAATTGATCTGTATTTGTGTCTTCATAACCTCAAATATATCATCTTGCTTCGGCTGTCACCCTTCCTTTATTACTCCAGCATACTTTTTGATACACCATCAAAAATCGAACTTTAGTATTAAATAATCAATCACATAGCACACGCAATTCAGGGTATAATAGCTATCGTTTAAAGCGACGATTATTATAAAAATATTTGAATATTCATTAGTTTTATGGTATAAATGTCGGCTTTAAAATTTTCTGAATTGGTTTGCCTGTTATTTGCCTTTAGATGACAGTAATATCAGCTCAACCTTCATAATAGTTTTGTTTGGTGCAAAGCTGCCGCTTGCTGTGTCCATGCCGCAAAAACGTGCAACTTGCCCAGACTGGTATGAGAATCCCTCATACCTCATAGATTAGGAGTTCGCCATGTCTAGAGTTTGCCAAGTGACTGGAAAGCGCCCTATGGTGGGTAATAATGTTTCGCACGCAAACAACAAAACCCGTCGTCGCTTTCTACCAAACCTTCATAACCATCGTTTTTGGGTAGAGTCTGAAAATCGTTTTGTACGTCTACGTGTGTCTACCAAAGGTATGCGCATCATTGACAAACTTGGTATCGACAAAGTGTTAGCGGATCTACGCGCACAAGGTCAAAAAGTATAAGTTAAGATAAGCAGCTTGAGTGGTCGATAATTTTCACCTTCCAAGCTGCTTTTTGGCTACGTTCTTCGTAGCAACTGACCTTTTTGCACTCGTACCTATCGTTTGAAGACCCCTCATTTACAGGAAAGCTATCATGAGAGATAAAATTAAATTAGTATCAACTGCTGGTACTGGGTATTACTACACCACTACCAAAAACAAGCGCACTATGCCTGGTAAAATGGAAATCAAAAAGTTTGATCCAAAAGTACGCCAGCACGTCATCTTTAAAGAAGCAAAAATCAAATAATTTATCACTAAATTATTTGAACAAAAAAAGGGTTTATCAATAGATAAACCCTTTTTTTATTGCCAGTTTTTGACCCACCAACCATTTCAACCATACACTATTTTAACCAGCTACTATATTTCGTTCTTACAGATTTAGAAGCTATAAATTTAGAAGACATCAGCCTGTTTAGCCTTAGCTATAGTGAGTGGGTTCTTTGTCATAGACATGGGCATGCCACTGGCTCATCTGTTTTTGCATAATGACCTGAATCGCGGCATGAATCATGTGCTGACCAATCGCTTGGGTATCGCTGCCTAGTATTTCTTTCAGCTTATCAGAAAAATCGATGGTCATCAGCGGTGCTTCTTCTTCCTCGGCATCACGTAACAGCAATTTGCCATCCGCTGCTTCAACCAACTCAAGCGTGGTTTCTTTAGCAAATCCAGCGAACTGATCGCGACTATCGTTATCTACTTCTATTTCATTATCAATATCGTATGGCATCTATTTTTTCCTTATTATCCCGCTTTATGTCTGTAAAAAGGCGCTGACTTCGTTTATAAAATCTTAGTTTTACAGATATTCGGGCAAAACTATCTTACTTATACAATGGACGCTTTGCACCGACAATTCAAGGCCTGACGCGTAAGTGTTTTGCCTAAATGCTATTTAATACTACTTATCAACCTTATGAACGAGCTAAATCGCTATTAACGCCAATAGCGTAATTTCGCTAAGGTAAATAAGAAAGCAACAAACATCCCCAGATAATACATTTGCTTGAGCTCAAGCGACGGGTCGCGATATTTAAACGGTAAAGCTACGGTAGCGGTGGCAGTTGGAATAATAAGCAACATGAGTAGCCAATTTTCAAAGACGTGTAGCCAGCCTTGCAGTCCGGTACCATGGCGCAGGTAGGATAAGCCTAAGAGCAAACAGGCGATAATCAGCAAAATAAACAAACTGTTTGGAAGGTCTTTTGGGAAAATAATATCGGTGATTTTCTTAGAGGAAGTAGCCATACTAGCAAGTGTCCAGTCGCATCATAAAGCGCGACTTATTAAAAAGTAGAAATCGATGAATGCCATAAAGACAAAGTTTTAAAAGATAACCATGTTAAAGCGCTAACATCAGCCAATTATTAGCTATAAGTGCCCATTAACCAAAGCATGGCTATACAAGAGGTTAAATAGCCCAAGCTAATAGCGTTCCAGCTTGCGATATGCAAACCTTTGAGCTTATTTAAAATGCGCGAACCGAGCCAAAAAAATAGCGGAATACCAATCATAAAGGCTGGCACTATCACTGCTGCATGACGCAGCACTTCTCCGACATCATCGCCAATCAGCAGGCGAAAACCATAACCAGAGAGACTAAGCACCAAGGCAAAAGCTGCCATGCCAATAGTGATACCCTTAGGTACTAAGCTTGGGGCTTGCGACTGTTTTTCTTTTATAGGCTCAGGCGATACTGACGAGTTAATGGGCTTTTGCGTGTTCATATTTCACCTTTATATAGCTTATCGAGTCCATCGTTATAACCTTAACACTCATACTAATAGTTATAAATGGGGATTAATAACCATTTGCCAAGGCTAATTCGGCGCGCATAGCGTCGATGGCAGATTTATAATCTTCTTGATTAAAAATAGCGGAACCAGCGACGAACATATCAGCCCCCGCTTCGGCAATCGCGCGGATGTTACTCGCTTTAATGCCGCCATCTACTTCTAGTCTAATATCGCGACCACTGGTAATGATACGCTGACGGACTTGGCGCACTTTATCTAAGGTACCATCAATAAATGACTGCCCACCATAGCCTGGATTGACGCTCATCAGTAAGATTTGGTCAACCTTGTCCATCACATAATCTAAATAATGCAGCGGTGTTGCTGGATTTAAGACCAAGCCACATTCAGCACCGCTATCTTTAATCAGCTGCAAAGAGCGGTCAATATGGGCGCTGGCTTCTGGGTGGAAGGTGATAATACTCGCACCCGCCTCTAAAAACTGCTCGATCATGCTATCGACTGGCGATACCATAAGATGGACATCAATCGGCGCCTCGATACCATAGTCACGCAGCGCCTGACATATCATGCTACCAAAGGTTAGGTTAGGCACATAGTGATTGTCCATCACATCAAAATGGATGACATCAGCGCCCGCCTCCAATACCTTTTCGACCTCCTCACCAAGTCTGGCAAAGTCAGCTGATAAAATAGAAGGCGCGATAAGATAAGGTTTGGCTGGGCTAGTCATAGTTGAGCTACCTATTTGGGTTGGTATAAACATTTAATAAAAAAGCTTTTAATCACTGGAATTGGTATTTAGATACTACACTTATTAAACGATTGGTTTTAAATGAGCCGTTTTAAAAAAACGTTAGCGCGGTTTATATTGGCTCTTACAATACGCGCGACCGACATCAAACGGACGCTTTGCTTGATGCTTGGTCACACGGCTGGTGACACGCCGTCGCCATAGGCGAAAAGACGACGGCTTTAACTCTTGGCGCATCAGCTTGATGACTGCGGTCTCGTTTAGAGCGTAGCTGTGCGCTATCGCTTCAAACGGTGTTCGGTCTTCCCACGCCATCTCTATCACCCGCGATAATTGCACGGCATCAAGCGCGTTAATATTAGCTGCATTAGCTGACTTTACTTTGCGAGTTTCTGATTTGACATTATCTTTTTGAACCATATTAGCTTGCTGCTTATTTTTTAAAGCCGCCCTCATATCAGCCATATCCGCTTGCATCGCGGCCAGCGATAATTGAGCCGCCTGCTGTCGATTAGTCAGATTTGTCTTCGATGGCGCTATCAGATTATTCATCATAAAACTTACCTTTAAAAAAGTTTTGCCTATTGGCAAGCTCGCTCTATTTTGCATCAATCTGTTTTGTACCGATCTATTTTATAACAGTAAAGGCGCTTGATTAAATAATCAGCGTAACGCTCTGTCAAGTTATATGACAGACGATACGCTCAGCTATTAGACGGCTATTATTTGTAGACAGATATTATTGGACAGGCTTAGCCCATTTGCGCCATACGCCAGTGGTGTTCGATGTGGTCATTAATCACTGTTTGGATAAAGTAATAGCTGTGGTCATGACCGGCTTGATAGCGTAACGTCAATGGCTGCTTGGCCTTGTCACACGCTGCTTGTAGCTTAGGCGTTTGCAGCTGACCTTCTGCTAAAAAATTATCAGCCGCGCCTTGGTCGACCAAAATACTGGCATACTGCTGGCCGACTTCTACAATCATCTGTGAGGCGTCCGCTTGCGCCCATAGCGACTTATCATCGCCGAAGTACTCTGCATAAGCGGCCTGCCCCCATGCCGACTCACTGGCAGCACAAACAGGCGATAAGGCGGAGACACTGACAAACTTACTTGGGAACTTAAAGCCCAATAGTAACGCCCCATGACCGCCCATCGAGTGGCCTGTGATGCCGATACTATCAATCGGAAACTCTGAGCGCAGTAAATCGTATAATTCATCAACGATATAGCTTTGCATATTAAAATGTTCTGCCCACGGTGCTTGCGTCGCATCGACATAATAGCTTGCGCCCTGCCCGACAAAATAACGCTCATCGTTTGCGACCTCGTGTGCGTCATGACTTCTAGGAGAAGTATCCGGCGCAATAAATATCATGCCAAGCTCGCTGCATTTTTGTTGAAAATGCGCTTTATGGGTGACGTTATCGGCATTGCAGGTCAAACCCGAGAGATATAAAACAGCCGGACAACGGCGCCCAGCCAGCGCTTCATCTGGCAGATAAATACTAAAGGTCATCGGCGTTTTGGTCGCGGTGGACTCATGACGATAATAATGCTGCTCGCCATCGAAGCAGCGATTGACGCTGATTTGCTCAATCTTTGAGTTGGTAGACAAACTGTGTTTATAAGAATTATTCATAAGTGACATCCTTTTTATCCAAGACGAAATAAGCGCTGAGTGACAACTGCCCATCCTTACTATTAGCAAGCAAACTGTTAAAGACAAGTAATTCAGTAAAGTCAATTAAAGACAGTCGGTCACTCGAGTAGTATTTTAAAAGTTCAAAAAGCGCGCCTTAGTAGCGACATAAATCTAATTTATCAGCAGGCCTTAGTCATTTTCAGGCAGATTATCGATTATGTTTGCCGTATCAGGAGCTTGAGTAACCTTAACAGAATTCGGCTGATTAGTCATATTGGCGAGTGCTGGGCGGGTTTTAGCAAACAGTACTTGCTCAAATGCTGGCAGCGCGGTTTCCATTAAGCTACCAATGACCATCTGCGGCTCTGATGGCTCAAAACCCATATAAAGCTCACGTTCTTGCACGCGGTAAGCGGCGTCTTTAAAGGCATCAGAAAAACTGGTGTTTTCGCGCAAGCTCTCCGCAAAGAAGGCCTGTCCAAAGTAAGTCATCTCAGCACTATTGGTGCAACCAAATGACATTTTATCAGCGGCGGAGGCAGTAATAATCACCGTTGTTGGCGACGCCAACTCATCGATAAATGAGCCTGAATAGCACGCCGACACCACAATTACCCGCCAGCGGATACCGGACGCATCTAACGCTTCACGCAGCCACGTAGCATCTAAATTATCCATCGCTAATGGTGGATTTGCCAGTTGAATAATATTCTCATCACCATGTGACGATAGGGTAAGAAATAACACATCTTCATCAGCATTCATCTGCTGACCGATGGTTTTTAACCCGCGCAAAATACTGGTCTTTGTCGCAATTGGCTCATCTAGCCACGTATAGTTATTATTAATCAATGCCAGCGAATGGCCACTGGTGCCAAAGCGCACATCAAACAACTCACGCACTTTATTAATCTCAGAACGAAAGACGTTTTGGTCTGAGAATCCTGCCACGCCCATAAAATACCAGTCACTTTTACCCGGTATACTCGGGTCGATACGGTCTAAAGCTTGCTGCAATAATCGCGGTTGCTCGTATAAAGCCGCTTCTTCTAGTACCGGCTCAACAGGAATTTGCTTAAATATCGGCTGGTCGGCGACGTTGCGCTGCCAAATGGTCAATAATGCCACTGCTCCTACTAAGACGATGATTCTCTCCCACCAAGAAATACGCAGGCGGCGGAAAAATATCCATAATAAAGCGAGGGTTTGCCATAAAAACAGCACTAAAAATAAAATGGGTAAAAAAGAATAACTCCAACTTGGCAACCACCCATAGCTGCCAAAAAACTGTACCAGGCTTTGCAGTAACGCTGATAGCGTATCGGCAACCAGCCATAAAATAACAGGTACAAAAACCAGCGTTTGATTGCCAGCGCGGCGGGCTAAAATAATACCGCCGAGCAAAATAATCATCGGCCAAATTAAATAGCTGACCAATCCTTGCTCATTAAAGACGCTGCCATTTGCGGCGGCTAACCACGAGAATAGGACATTACTACCCAGTGCCAATATGGCGAATACCGCAAACTGGATAAAGGTAGGTTTTACCCAAGAGAACGCCCGCGTCGACCCGACCAGCATCCATAAGGTAGCAATAATATTGGCCGCGAAATTGAGCGAGAAGCGCTGAAGCGATACGGTTTTTAATGACGCAAGTGACAAAGACTTAGACCTCTAGCCAGTCGAGAGAAATAACGCCAATTTATTATTATTTGACGATAAAATAGGATTGAAAAGCGAGAAATTTAACTTAATATTTTAGCTCGCTAATCTATCGCGATTGTAACGGATTGTCGCTCAAGAGGATAAGGCTGATTTGTAAAAACTGCCGAAAAATTACTCTAAACGTTGATCGACAATCCATTAAAAAAGGAGGCCTTAAAATCAAGACCTCCTTTTTATTAAACAGCAAATATTATCGCATCAATAGCTCATTGACGCGTTTTAGATAAGCGGCTGGATCTTCTAGTTGACCGCCATCGGCAAGTAACGCTTGGTCAAAAATGACCTGCGCCAGCTTGTCAAAATTGTCGTCAGACTGCTCGCTACTCTCTAACTTTTTAATCAGTGGATGATCAGGATTGACCTCAAGCGTTGGTTTGCTCTCTGGTACATCTTGACCCATTTGCTTCAGCATCTGAATCATCTGCGGTGACAGCTCACCTTCACCAACGACTAGACACGCTGGACTATCAACCAAACGCGTTGAGACTTTAACGTCTTTTGCGCGCGCGCCAAGTGCTGTTTTTAGCTTATCAACGACTGGCTTCATCGTCTCTTGCGCTTTTTCAGCTTCTGCCTTTTCTTCCTCATCTTGCAAATCGCCCAAATCAACCGCACCTTTGGCGATATTTTGTAGCGGCGTGCCATCAAATTGGGTTAAGAAGTTCATCGCCCATTCATCGACACGGCTGGTCATCAAAATAACTTCGATGCCTTTTTTCTTAAATAGCTCAAGTTGTGGACTATTCTTTGCCGCCGCCAAATTATCAGCCGTTAAATAATAGATGGCTTTTTGACCGTCAATCATACGACCTTTATAATCTTCAAAGCTGGTCTCAACCTTGTCATTGGTGCTGGTGGCATAACGCAACAATTTGGCGATACGCTCTTGATTGCCCATATCCTCACCAAGGCCTTCTTTAATCACATCGCCAAATTCGCTATAGAATTGGGCAAATTTTTCTTGTTTATCGCTGTCTTCGCTGTTAGCAAGGCTCGCCAGCAAGGTCAAAATACGGCGCGCGTTACCATCTCGGATAGATTTGACATCGCGCGATTCTTGTAGAATTTCGCGGCTGACGTTAAGTGGCAGATCCGCTGAATCAATCACCCCTTTCACAAAACGCAAATACATCGGCAGCAATTGCTCAGCGTCGTCCATAATAAAGACGCGCTTCACATAAAGCTTTAAACCGTGCTGCTGCTCACGCGTGTATAAATCCATCGGCGCTTTTTTCGGAATATATAAAAGCTGGGTATACTGAACGCGACCTTCAACGCGGTTATGTGTCCACGTCAGCGGCGCATCCATGTCATAAGTGATGTTTTTATAAAAATCGATATATTCATCATCTTCAACCTCAGATGCTGAGCGAGTCCATAAGGCACTGGCTTTGTTAATGGTCTCCCATTCATCGGTCAAGACCATCTGACCGCCTGCTGGCGCGTCACTGTCGTCGCTCTCTTCTTTCACATCTTCTTGCCAGACTTCTTTACGCATCTGGATTGGCAAGCTGATATGGTCTGAGTACTTATTGACCAAACGCTTGATTTTACCGCGGTCTAGGTAATTATCTTCACCCTCACTGTACTCTTCTTTTAGATGCAAAGTAATGCTGGTACCGCGCGTCTCTTTGGTGATTGGCTCAACAGTAAAGCTACCGGTACCGTCTGAAACCCAGCGTACGCCTTTGTCAGCAGGCTCGCCCGCTTTACGCGACTCAACGCTAATGGTATCAGCAACGATAAAACCTGAATAAAAACCAACCCCAAACTGACCGATTAATTGTCCATCTTGTTTTTGCGATTCAGATAATTTGTCGAGGAAAGCCTTAGTACCAGATTTGGCAATCGTTCCTAAGTTTTCGATAGCGTCGGCTTCATTCATCCCGATACCGTTATCGATAAAGGTAATGGTTTTGGCATCTTCATCGACAGCGATACGAATCTTTAACTCGCCATCATCTTCGTACAAACTGTCATCATTCGTCGCTTCAAAGCGCAATTTGTCGCAAGCGTCCGAGGCGTTCGAAACCAATTCACGCACAAAAATATCGGCATTAGAATAAAGCGAATGCGTCACCAAATGCAGCAGCTGCGCCACTTCTGCTTCAAAACTGTGTTTTTTTAATTCTGGGCTGTCTTTATTAATATTGATGTCATTAGCGTTTTTATTATCCGCTTGGGTCTGTTCACTCATAAAAACTCCTATTATTGATACCAAAAATGCTGTTACCAGCAGACGTTAATCACAAATTTTCAAATACTAGCAGCTGTGCCAATCTGCTTGTTAAGAAGGCGCTATAAATACTGCTAGGCTGCCTAATCAGATAGGGGCACGGGTAAAAATTTCAAGATCAAATAGGCTAAACTAAGCTAAAAAAATAATTAAGCATAAAAAAACCGCCCCAGTTTCCTAAGGCGGTGTTTTTATGCTTAATATAGAGCAGCTAAATTCTATCGTTTTCATTTTCTACAGATATTATAAACAGCTAGGTAAATGACGAGCAGGATCATTCTCACGTGCTGCCATAGCGTCTTCAACGCTCATGCCAAGGGCTTTGGCAACGCCTGTACCGTAAGCTGGATCACACCAGTTACAGTTGCGAATATGACGATATTTAATAAAATCAAGCGCATCACCCATCGCGCGGGCGGTATTATCAAACAACACTTGCTTTTGCTCATCGTTCATTAGGTTAAACAGTGCGCGCGGCTGGCTAAAATAATCACTATCGTCTTCACGGAAATCGTAATGCGCTGCGTAGCCATCAATCTTTAAAGCTGGCTCAGCGTACTGCGGCTGATCTTGCCACTGCTCAAAGCTGTTTGGCGTATAGTGTGGACGACCACCATAGTTATCATTGACACGCATTTGACCGTCGCGGTGGTTACTGGTCACCGGACAACGAGGTTTGTTGACTGGGATCTGCTTGTGATTGACGCCAACGCGATAACGCTGAGCATCGGCGTAGCTAAAGAGACGCGCTTGTAGCATACGGTCTGGTGAGGCACTGATGCCAGTCACGAGATTGTTCGGCGCAAAAGCC
Organism: Psychrobacter sp. Sarcosine-02u-2; assembly: GCF_002836335.1. NCBI lineage: Bacteria > Pseudomonadati > Pseudomonadota > Gammaproteobacteria > Moraxellales > Moraxellaceae > Psychrobacter > Psychrobacter sp. Sarcosine-02u-2. Next base: position 9,663 of record NZ_PJBX01000173.1, read on the forward strand.
GCTTGCTCGACGTCTAAGAAATAATTGTCTGAGTTTTTATTAAGCTCAATCTCGCCAACTTCAATCAGCGGATAATCCCCTTTTGGCCATACCTTGGTCAAATCAAACGGATGGTAAGGTACTTTATCGGCATCGGTTTCTGGCATGATTTGCACGTACATTTTCCACTTCGGAAAGTCGCCATTGTCGATGGCATTGAGCAAATCTTCTTGATGGCTTTCACGATTCGAGGCGATAATTTCAGCAGCTTCGGCGTCGGTTAGGTTTTCAATACCTTGCTGAGTACGGAAATGAAACTTGACCCAAAAACGCTCATTATCGCTATTGATAAAGCTATAAGTATGCGAGCCAAAGCCATGCATATGTCTATAAGAGGCTGGGATACCGCGGTCGCTCATGGTAATGGTGACTTGGTGCAAAGACTCTGGCAATAATGTCCAAAAGTCCCAGTTATTGGTCGCCGAACGCATATTGGTACGTGGGTCACGCTTGACCGCTTTATTTAAATCTGGAAATTTGCGCGGGTCACGAACGAAGAACACTGGCGTATTATTACCGACCAAATCCCAAATGCCTTGCTCGGTATAGAATTTTAGGGCAAAACCGCGAATATCACGCTCAGCATCAGCCGCACCGCGCTCACCTGCCACCGTACTAAAGCGCGCAAACATCTCCGTTTGCTTGCCCACTTCGCTAAAAATATCAGCACGCGTATATTGAGTAATGTCATTAGTGACAGTGAAAGTACCAAACGCGCCCGAACCTTTGGCGTGCATACGGCGCTCTGGAATAACCTCGCGGTTTAAATCAGCGAGCTTTTCGTTAAGCCATAAGTCCTCTGCGAGTAGAGGACCGCGTTTGCCCGCGGTTTTGCTATTTTCATTGTCTACCACCGGCGCGCCATTACTCATGGTCAACGGCGTCATATCGTAAGGGCATTTTTTATCACTCATATCGTTCATGGCCATATTCCTTTAGTTATCGTTGTTGCAAGGATAAAGTGAAAGGTAACCTTCACTATCAAAACCCATCCTAGCAGTTTTGAATCACCTTGCCTCGTTGTGGTATTCCATTACAACCGATTTTCAATTATTTGTATAATCAATTAACTATATACTTTCGATTTGCTTTATATAATTAGATAACAAAATTTTTATAGCCTAACGTTATGAACTCAATAACTATTTAACAGGACAAACCGCAGCTTTGATAGCGTTACGTTTGGTTGCTCGTTGTTTAACCCATACTTATCTAATACATAGCTATTTAATAGCTAAAATTAACGCGGCATAGGGCGGATAGTCAGGATTTGCTCACTGCGACCAAACGGCCCGTGCACATCATGTAGCACGGCACTGGTCAGTCCAATACCGTCATCGCCGTATTGTTGCACCGCTTCGATGCCAAGCCAGCGCCCTTTTGGCGCGCGATGCATATGGATTTGCAAATCCGTATTGGGGAACATCCATTGCAATTCTGATAAGCCGAGCCCCAAGCGTGGCACGACGCCATTGGCGGTATCGACCATCCCCATTAGATGTACCAAATCGTCAGTCATTTCGCCTTCTACCATCTCGACATCATTGGTAATCCATACCATACCACGACCAGCACAGCGATCAGGCTCAGCAACCAAGCGAACGCTTTCGATAAAACCGCCCGGCCAGCCTTTCATACCCTCCCAAACAGGCAAATCCTCAGGCTGATGCAGCGCTTTTTGATCTTCAAGTCCGGCAATTTCGCTAGTATCTTGGGTCAGCAGTCGCCAAGCACGCGCGATAATGGTATCACGGCCACGACTGCTCATGACCGCTTCGATTAGCTCAATCGTTTTACCCGGACGGATACAACGCGTGGTAACGGTAAACTCATCAAGCGGTATCAAGCCTAAAATATCCAGACTGATACGAGCAATACGCATGTTTGCTTGCGGCGCATAACCTTCAATCTCAGCGGTCAGCAGGCCAGTGGCTGGCGCCATATGCTGCTCGTGTTCATTCCAAGCGCCTTGTGCATGTTTGGTTGGCTGATAATGGGCAACGCTAACGCCACCTTCTAGCTGTTCGCGTTTGATAAACTGATAATAAGCTGGCATGAACATCCTTAATCTAATCTTCTTTATTAATGCTGTATTCTCGACCACTTTAATAGGTTGGTCTTTTCATAATAACGGTTATATTTAATTTACCTTTAGCATTTACTTGGTAAGCTGTTGCTTTCTCATCATGAGCATGGTGCGACTTTTGGCCATTATAAATAGAAAAAACGCCATGACAGCGATAAGCGCGCCATATAAAAGACTATACTCTTTCATAAATTGCGCAGTGTTCAGCACCAGCATGACAATCAGCACAACGATGGTAAACAGATTAATTTTTAACTGTTTATTAATCTCAGCAAGCGTCGCTTCTGCTAACACAAAGCCTTTTTTCTGCTTATTCATGCTATTTACCTACTTGCGTAACCGGGATTCGTAGTGCTTTTGGCAAGCTAAAGGTCACGTTTTCTTCGATACCTGACAACTCACTTGGTAAATCTCCGCCCCAATCTTGCAATTGTTGTAGCACTTCTTGGATTAATATCTCAGGTGCAGACGCGCCAGCAGTAACGCCAACACTTTGAATGCCATCAAACCAGTTTCTATCCATCTCAGTAGCGTTATCAATCAGATAGGCACGGCAATCCATACGCTCAGCCAACTCACGCAAGCGATTAGAGTTTGACGAGTTTGGCGAACCAACCACCAACACCACTTCACAACGACCAGCTAAATCTTTGACCGCATCTTGGCGGTTTTGGGTGGCATAGCAAATATCGTCTTTGCGTGGGCCTTGAATACTGGGGAATTTTTCACGCAGCGCATCGATAACGCGCGCGGTATCATCCATCGAAAGAGTCGTTTGGGTTACAAAGGCCAAATGTTCAGCGTTTTGCACATTTAAAGCCTCAACATCGCTTTCATTTTCGACCAAATGAATTTGCCCGCCGTGGCGACGATTAAAGCGCCCCATAGTGCCTTCAACTTCAGGGTGCCCTGCATGACCAATTAATACCGCATCCATACCGTCTTGGGCAAATCGAGCCACCTCGATATGTACCTTAGTGACCAGCGGACAAGTGGCGTCGAATACGGTCAAATCACGGCGCTCTGCTTCATCTTCGACCGCCTTTGAGACACCATGCGCCGAGAAAATCACGATTGAACCATCCGGCACTTCGTGCAGCTCTTCGACAAAAACCGCGCCGCGATTGGCCAAATCTGAGACCACAAATTTGTTATGCACGACTTCATGACGCACATAAATGGGTGGCTCAAAACGTGTCAATGCTTCGTTCACTATCGCAATCGCGCGATCCACACCAGCACAAAATCCACGTGGATTGGCAAGATAAATTTGCATAAGAGGGCCTATCATTAGATAATTTATGGTTACAGCTCAACGTCAAACTGCTTAACCTCAAAACTTGGGATAACATCCATGCTCTACTTTAGCATAATTTGCTTTCATTGCCTTTGAAAATAGCCATGTTTCAAATCAACTGAGCATTAACGTTCATTGACACAGCGCCTTTTAATGCAAAAACAGACAATAAATAAGATTAAGTGCTAAAAAGCTTGCGCGAATTAAATAAAAGCGCGCCAAGCAGTTTATAATGACGTATCGATGAGAAATCAATACAACTCTATAGCGCCATACTTGATGGCGTTTTTTGTTTTTACCAGCTCAACACTTATTTGCGCCGTTTTTAGCTTTTTATTAGCGCACACTTTACTAGTACCTATTCCATTGTGGCACCTTACATTAGCAAACCATCCATTAGGAAAAACCGTATGACAGGTTCATTATTTATTATTACCGCCGCCTCAGGCACGGGCAAAACCTCACTGGTCAAACAGCTACTGGCCACCACCAACGACTTGACCGTTAGCGTATCGCACACCACGCGCGCGCCGCGTCCCGGCGAGATTGATGGTCAGCATTACCATTTTACCGACGTTGATAAATTTGTCACGGCTATCGGCGAAGGCAAGTTTTTAGAGCATGCCGAAGTGTTTGGCAATTATTATGGCACCTCAGAGCAAAGCGTGCGCGCGCAGCTGGAGGCAGGCGTCGATGTTATCCTTGAGATTGATTGGCAAGGCGCGCTACAAGTGAAAAAGATATTTACCGATGCGACGATGATTTTTATCTTGCCGCCAAGTTTAGCGACCTTACGTCAGCGCTTATCGACGCGTGCGCAGGATACCATGGAAGTCATCGAGCAACGCTTGGCGGGCGCGGTCACGGAGATGGCGCAATATGTACATTTTGATTTTGTGGTGATTAATGACAATTTTGAAGTGGCGTTAACCGAACTAAAAGCCATTATCGTCGCCGACAGACAAACCCTTAAACGCCAGCAGCAGCGCTATCATCGCACTATTGCCAATTTGCTAAATAGCCAAGTCGACGAATAAGCAAAGAAAACCTAGGGGAAAGAAAGCTTAAAAGTAAAAAATCTCGATTTTCGTATAACTAACAGCAGATATAAAAAGCAACTACGCGCCTAAGCAAAAAATGCTATAATGTCCAACTATCCCCCTTTTATATTTTTGATATTATTTTTATTGAGTGACGGACAAGCGCCGTGACTGATAAAAACAACCGAGGTAGCTATTTATGGCACGAGTGACGATTGAAGATTGTTTGGATAATGTTGATAATCGCTTTGAGCTGATTTTGGTCGCCAGTAAGCGCGCCCGTCAATTGGCCAAGGGTATCGCTGAGCCGATGGTTGACGTCGATAACGACAAGCCTACGGTCTTGGCATTACGTGAAATTGCTGCCGGCAAAATCACCCGTGATATTTTAAATCAGCCAGAGCATAACTTTGCGACAAGCTCATTAGATTTGGCTTTGTCGGGCGATCATAGCTTTTAATACAGAGCAGTTTTTAGTAAAACCTAACTTTTAGCAATAAGCACGACCACTTTATTCTGTGCTGACATTGCGAAAAGATAAGAACCACAGCGTCGGCTGTGGTTTTTTGGTTATGAAACGACTGATAACACCAAACGCTTGCCAATTATTGCGACCACTTATAGCGAAAATCATACCACTCAGGTAGAATTTTTTATTTTCTGCCAAACTTACGCGCATAAGAGTTGACATTGAGAACGATTTACGATTAATTAGAGGGTGGTCTGCCCTCTTTTCGCTTTGTGCGTTTTAAGTTAGTATGCTTTGACCTAATAGCTTACTCTTTTGCATAACCGCCGCTTATTCATCCAGCTATCATTTACCCAACAGTCCTAAACCCATTAAAAGTCCGTAGCCGACGAACCGTCCTGAACTGATAAATAGGTATTGGAAAATAGGATTACCACCTTATGACTCAAACCTTGCCCAAACTCAGTCATCCTTTAGTTGATGATGCTCAATACAACCTGCTGCGCTCAGTAGGTTATCTCACTGCGGCTGAACGTAGTGATATTATTGATGCCTGTGAGTTCGGTGATATAGCGCATATCAAAGATAAGCGCAAATCAGGGGAGCCTTATATCACGCATCCGATTGCCGTCGCCGAAATATTGGCAGGCTTTCGCTTGGATCGCGATACCATTATTGCGGCCATCCTTCATGATACGGTAGAAGATACCGAGGTTACCGCTGAGGATATTGAGCAGCGTTACGGTAAAATAGTATCCAGACTGGTCGATGGCGTGACCAAATTAAAATCATCAACCCATAACAAGCAAGAAAACAAAGCCGCCACCTTTCATAAAATCTTGACCGCCACCCTTGCCGATCCGCGCGTCTTGATTATTAAACTGGCTGACCGCTTGCACAATATGTCGACGCTCGATGCGGTACGTCCCGAAAAACAGCGCACCACCGCGCAAGAAACCTTGGATTTTTATGTACCCTTTGCGCGCTTGATGGGTCTCAATGACATTGCCGATTATATCGAAGTGCTGTGTTATCGTAATCTTGATTCTGATATGTATAACAAGCTGTCTGATAAGCTGCTGCAACATGGACTTGGGCGTAATTTTCAAAGAGAAGCCATTCATCGCTACTTGAGCATTGTGCTAAACAACCTTGATCTGAATGGCATGGTCAAAGTTTTAGACAATCGCGTCGTTATCTTCCGGCAGTTTTTCCGTAATCGCGGTGAAATCAATGCACTACTGCGCCACTATGCGTTTGAAATTGTGCTTGATAACATCGAAGCTTGTGACAAGCTTGCTTATTATCTCATTAAAAAATACCAGATTGATGACAGTCATATCGCTGATAACATTCGTCGTCCACTGCCCGGTGGCAATCAGTCGCTCACCCTTATTTATGAGCGTGACAATGATTTTGTTAAAGTCACCATCTTAACCAAGCAAATGCAAAACGCGGCAAGGCTTGGCGTTATTGGTGCCGAACACGCCTCCGATGTCAGCCAGTCGGTTATTCAAGCATCACTGCGTAATATGAAAGACTTGGTTGACGAAGACACGTTAGATGCCGATAGCCCTGATTTCTCCGCGGCCGTTTCTACTATTAATGAGCTGATGGATTATTTACACTCGAGTAAAATCATCTGCTACAGTCCGCAAGGCCGCGCTTATGAGCTGCCACAAGGTGCCACAGCCCTAGACTTTGCTTACGCCGTCGGCCCTATGGTTGGCAATGTTGCGGTCGGTGCCAATGTCGACAACAAACATGCAAAACTCGGTACGGTGCTGAAAAACGGGCAGTTGGTCGAGATTGAAGTCAGCAGTCATTCTGAACCAAAAGCGGAATGGCTCGGCTTTGTGGTGACCAATAAAGCCCGCGTGGAGATTTTACGTTGGTTTAAAGACTTATCGCCTGCAGATAAACAGCATCATGGCAGAGAGGCTTTAGACCGCGCGCTAAAAACCTATCAGAAAAGCCTCGATGATTTGACCGAAAGCGATTGGAAAAACCTGACCGAATGGCGGGGTCTAACAGAAAAAAATGCGCTGTTTGAGCAAATCAGCTCGGGCACGCTGCTGCCGCAACTGGTGGTCACCCGTTTGTTTAGCGATGAAGTCAGTGATATGCAATCGCAAGAAAGCGTTGATGATATGACCCAACCGCAACAATTGATTGTCAACGCTTCAGGCGTTGAGCTTGATTTTGCCAATTGTTGTCATCCGATTTATGGCGACCCTATCGTTGGCCATTTATCACGTCATGGTCTGGTTGTGCATCGCCATAAGTGCTTTTCGTTAGACGATATCCGTAAAGACAATCCTTATCAAGTTATCCAACTGCGCTGGCGCAATGATAAAGCCATTAAGCAAGGCGACTCATCCGGGGAACATAACAGCAAAATCCGCTTCCCTGCTTACTTAAAACTATCTATTGCTCTAAGCGACGAGCAAATCAGTGAAGTGATTTATCATCTGCGCCAGTTAAATATCGGGGTCGAAAAGGTCGACGTGCGTAGCAGCGACACCATTATTCATATCGTCGTGCGTAGTCGCAATCATTTAGCGCAAGGCATTCGCGAGTTGCGTTCGCTACTTGGCTTCCCTAATATTATTAGGCTTTATCAATTATAAAAGCCGTTAAAATACATGTTAAAATCTATCCCTTTTAAATCCATTCAATATTGAGCATTTAATATCGCCTGAAATTTTTTGGCCAATTTTTTAACCAAAAAACATCAAAAACATCATAAGGAAATCATATGACCCGTCAAACCATTCAAACCGATAAAGCGCCAGCCGCCGTTGGCACCTATTCACAAGCGGTAAAAGTAGGCAATACTGTTTATATTTCCGGTCAACTGGGCTTTGACCCTGATACCATGGAGCTAAAAGAAGGCTTTGAAGCACAAGCTAAGCAAGTATTTGCAAACATCAAAGCCATCTGTGAGGCAGCCGGTGGCAGTTTAAATGATGTGGTTAAATTCAACGTCTCTTTAACCGATTTAAATGACTTTGCCGCGCTAAACGACGTATTTATCGCCAACTTAAGCGAGCCATATCCTGCCCGCGCTGCCGTACAAGTAGCGGCGCTACCTAAAGGCGGTGTGGTTGAAATCGAATCTATCATGTATATTGAATAAGACGATTATTGAGCATTCCTGAGCATTACTGGTTTATAGTAAATGATAATAAGCTTAGCTTCATGCTAAGCTTATTTGTCTGTGCCTGTTTAGATTTGCGTTGTTGTTTCTATCCTCTATTCATTCGATAAAAGACTGCGAAGCCCAGTTATGTTGCTACAAGTTGCCCTGCCCGTGCCCCTTTATCGGGTATTTGACTACCGCTTGCCGGCAAACACGCCGACATTAGCAAATGGCGCTGCCATGGCGCTACCAGCGATTGGTAGCCGTGTTGAGGTACCTTTTGGTCGTCAAACCTTAATCGGTATTGTCATTGCTCATATTGAGGAAGCGGCTAGCGACGTACCGACGAATAAGCTCAAACCTATTAATAAATGCTTAGATGCTGAGCCCATTTTAGACAGCAATATGCTAAAGCTCGCGCATTGGCTGGCGCGTTATTACCACTATCCGCTCGGTGACGTGTTAGCGGTGATGTTGCCAACCCTCGTACGCCAAGGTAAGCCGCTGGATTTACTCACTACCCATTGGCGGATTTTACCGCACGTCACTGATGCTGACTTTCATAGCAATGCCAAAAAACAAAAGCAGCAGTTTGAGATGCTTAAGCTACACGGTGAGCACGGCGCTAGTGAAGACGTCCTATTATTAGAAGGTATGCAGCGACCCTTCTTAAAGATGCTAGAAGAAAAAGGGCTTATCGAGCGCTATATTGAAGCGAAATCTGCGCCCGCGCCCGTTACTTTAGCAAAAATGCCGCTTGACCTAAATGAGGAGCAACGGCTTGCCGTCGATGGCATTATTGCTGCGCATGAAAATAAGCAATATACGGGGTTTTTATTAAATGGCATTACCGGTAGTGGTAAGACTGAAGTCTACTTGCAAGCGATGCAAGCGGTCTTGGAAGCGGGCAAACAAGTTTTGATACTAGTGCCAGAGATTGGATTGACGCCGCAGACGCGCGCGCGCTTTGCCAGTCGCTTTGCCGCTCATATAGTCTTATTACATTCGGGTATGAACAATACCCACCGCCTGCAAGGTTGGCAAGATTGCCGTACTGGTCACGCGCAAATTATCATCGGTACACGCTCGGCGGTGCTGTATCCGTTTGCGAATTTGGGCTTAATTGTCGTCGATGAAGCGCATGATGGTTCTTATAAACAGCAAGACACGCTGCGCTATCATGCCGCTGACGTCGCGCTGTATCGCGGACTCCAAGCCAATATTCCCGTCGTACTTGGTACTGCGACGCCTTCGCTTGAACATCTAAAACTGGTCGATGATGGCAAGCTTATCGAATACCAACTGCAAACTCGCCCTGGTAACGCCAAACCTGCAACCATGCAGCTGATTGACGCGCGCCAGCAAAGCACCCATCAACAGACGACAGACGACGGTGCACGTTATGATACCGGATTGACCGACGCGCTTATCGGCGCGATACGGCAAACGCTAGAAGCGGGCGACCAAGTATTGATATTTTTAAATCGCCGCGGCTATGCGCCAGTTTTGCTCTGCGAAGCGTGCGGTTGGCAAGCCGATTGCCCGCGCTGTGATGCGCATTTAACCGTGCATTATAATAGCCAATCGCAATCCAATTCCTATTCAAACAGCTCTTATTTAAAGTGTCATCACTGCGACTGGCAGGCCTATATTCCGACGGTTTGCCCTGATTGTGGTAGTCAAAATTTGGACGCCAAAGGTATCGGAACGACGAGGCTAAGTGAAAATTTGCATGCAATTTTTGCCAATCCGCAAACCAGTAAAGCGCTGTATCCTATTATCCAAATCGATCGCGATACCACCAGACGTAAAGACAGCTGGGAGAATATTTATCAGCGTATCAATGAAGGCAAGCCTGCCATCTTAGTCGGTACGCAAATGGTCGCCAAAGGTCATCATTTTCCCAACGTCACGCTTGTCTGCTTGCCTAATGCCGATCGCGGTTTTTTGTCCGCCGACTTTCGCTCGCCGGAGCATACCGCCCAGCTCATGATTCAAGTGGCAGGCCGTGCTGGTCGCGGGGACAAATCGGGGCGCGTGCTTATTCAAACGCTGCAACCTGATAATGCGCTGTTATTAAAATTGGTAAAAGACGGTTACTTATCATTCGCACGTGAGCTATTGCAAGAGCGTAAAATGATGGGCTTGCCGCCGCATAGTTATGCTGCCCTAATACGCTGCGAAGGTAAAACGTTAGCTGCCACCACGCAAGCGCTAAAAGATGCCGTTGGTATTCTTCCAAACGCTCATAATCTTGCTGTTCTCGGCCCTATCGATGCGCCGATGAGTAAAAAGAACAGCCGCTACCACGCGCAATTACTGCTATTAGGCAAAGACCGACAGCAATTACATAGGGTACTCAATCACTGGTGGCAACCTGTACTTGCTTTGCCAAGCGCCAAATATCTAAAACTGACCTTAGATATCGACCCTGTCGGCTGGTAAACGTTCAATCTTAGAATACACCGCGCCAGTTTTAATCGTCATTCTATACATTAGCGTCAATAAAGAACGCTAGCCAAAATTCGCCTTATATCGTTTACTGCCTAGATACAGCAAGCCTTTAGTAAATGTGCTAAATTCTCTATAACTGTCTGGTTATGCATCGCAAGCCCAACTTTATAAGCAATCAAAGCTTTATATAGCGAGTGAAAAGTAATATCGATACATCACGCACTGCTGATATCAATTTTTCTTGCTTGCTGTGCCTGCGCAGACAGAGGCTACAAAAAATTGATATCAGCCATACCGTCGCGTTTTTAGGATATTTTGACTATAAATCCTCTATTTCACCTTTTATTATCCCGAGTATTGTTATGAATCAAGAGCGCCCGAAATCTAAACAACATGACCATTCTCATCAGAATGCGGCGATTGATACCCATAAACATGCTCAAAATCATGCAGATAATAGTAATATTCAAGACAGGTATACCAAGGATAATCAACACCATCATGACCACGATGAGCATCTAGAAGAGACGGTTGCACCGCGCGATACCAAGGGTTATCAGCGCACTTTGCTGTTTAGCTTTATCATCATTACAGGCTATATGTTTGTCGAAGCCATTGGCGGCTGGCTCACGGGTAGTTTGGCGCTGCTGTCTGATGCTGGTCATATGCTCAGTGACGCGGTAGCGCTTGGCGCGACGTTAATGGCCTTTAAAATTGGTGAAAAAGCGGCCACCCATCAAAAAACCTTTGGCTATAAACGCTTTGAGATTTTGGTGGCGACGGTCAATGGTGCAACGCTGGTTATTATTGCCATCATGATTTTTTATGAGGCGATTAAACGTTTTAACTCGCCGCCTGAGATTGCGACCCAAGGGATGCTTATCGTTGCGACCATTGGTATGCTGGTCAATATTGTGGTCGCTTGGCTGATGCATCGCGGCAGTCGCGGCACTGATACGCATGGGCATGCACATAATCATAACCATGGCGACAACCATGCACAGCAAGATGGACAAACTGAAGCTAAAGCACCAGTTAATTTAAATATGCAAAGTGCTTATTTGCACGTATTAAGTGACTTAATGGGTTCGGTTGCCGCTATCGTTGCCGCGCTTTTGATGATGAGCTTTGGCTGGGTTTGGGCAGATGCGGCAGCGTCGGTCATTGTGGCCATATTGATTTTATTTAGTGGTTATCGCGTGGTACGTGATTCGGTACATATCTTGATGGAAGGCACGCCAGAAGGCATCTCACTGGTAGAGGTCGAAGATAAACTACTTACCCATCCACAAGTCCAAAAAGTCCATGACCTACATGTTTGGAGTATCACCAGCGGTCTCAACGCCCTATCTTGTCACGTGGTCGTCGATGGTGAAATGAGTATTTATGAATCGAGTATCTTGATTGCCAGTTTAGAGCAGAGCCTTCTTGAGCTTGATATTCATCACGCAACGATACAGGTTGAAAGCTTAGCGCATCCGCAAACCAAAACCCATAGCGACGCCTTAGTCTGCGATATCTCCCAGCAGGCGACTAATAGCAATAGTCATATTGGTCACAACCATTAGGCATGATTTTAGGTAAGATTTCTAAGACACTAAACTTTAAACATTAGCCATTAATAAGCCAGATACGACATATCAAAAACAGTGCCCTTCTTATAACAATCAATTAAAACTAACCATCCATTAAAACCAACTATCCATTAAAACGTCGTCTATTTATGTTTCATTTATAAGCGACGTTTTGTCAAATAGTACTTTATCAAGTAATGGCTATAACGCAGCACAAACCAAATGAACCAAACTGCTGTTATGAGCCAAATACTTAGCCCCAGCCCCAACAGCGTCATGCGAATCCAAAAATCTAGCGCGCCGTCCATAAACTGTGGCAGATAAACCGGTCCCATATTTGACGCCAGTAGCAACCAAAATCCAAATACTAGCGCCAATCCTGCACCGGTAATTTTTAAAATCACTCTACTAAAAATTCTTAAGAAGCTCCGCCGATTATGATGATTTAGGAAGTATTTAGAGCCATTATCCATAAAAAAAGCGCCTAAGAAAGAGAGTTAATTTTAAACAAGCTTATATCAGGCGACTTTTTTCATTGTAATAGGATGTTAAAAATCATGGGAAATTTGGCCGCGTCGCCATATTTTTTATCTAAATTCTGTATACTTAAAGCTGAAACGCCCAATTTGCCACTACTGGATTATTTTCTGCCATGTCAAGACGCTCAGCTCCTTTCGTTGCTCCAAGCTACATTGATGACCCTATCTCAAGCGAGGGTAAAAAGCATGCCAAAGCATTGCTATCGACGCTGCAAGAAGATATTGCCAGCTTTCGAGATGAGCAGTTTCCGCCTGATATTTTGCGGCAAATTCGTGATATGCCGATTTATGAAGGCAATTTAGCCGAAGTCCAAGCTTATCAGCAGCGTTGGCACAGTCTGCTTGAGCGCGCGATGGCATTTTATCCGGCGGCCAATCTGCCACCCGACTATTTGCCTTTGCCCGCCAGCCTTGAGATACCGCAGTTTATTTATCATGTGCAAAGGTTACATCTGACCAAGACCCGCGCCAAAGAATCCAAAAGTTTTGGCTCGGTCGGAGCGCTGACCGATAAATGTGGCGATTATAGTGCCGATGAAATCGCCCGTATGAGTGCCGTATTTGACAATGATGATGAGGCACGTTTGGTGGCGCATCGTGAATTTATTGATTTGCGCGCATATGTATTTTGCCGCGATACCAAGGGCGAGATGCTAGAGCCTGAGCGCGTACGCTTTTACCGCACGGGGCTTATCGTTCATGCCCTACCTGATTTTAAAATCGTCGACAGTCGTCAGACCCCGCGGAAACGCCGTAACGATGCTTATAGCAATCCGCTGGCAGACAATGGCGTATGGAAGATTTATCGTAAAAAATAAACGATGTTCAAAATTTTTGACTATTGATCTACCCCGTTTTACTGCTTATTTTATCGTTACCGCTAAGGATTCCAGATGCTCGCTGCCGCCGCCGGCTCACCAAACTTGATGTTACAAGCTACAATTTTCTTGGGGGCAGCGCTGCTGTTTGTACCACTTGGCAAGCGTTTCGGTATTGCGACGGTGTTAGGATATCTGATTACTGGTTTAATATTGGGCCCCAGTGGTTTAGACGTTGCAGGCGACGCCGAGAGCTTATTGCACTTTTCCGAGTTTGGCGTGGTCATGCTGTTGTTTATTATCGGTCTTGAGTTGCAGCCTTCACGATTATGGGCGCTACGGCGTTCGATATTTGTCCTCGGGGGATTACAAGTCGGTCTGACAGGCACGCTATTGATGTGGCTGTTACACCAGTTTTTTACCTTGCCGCTCGATACTGCTTTTATCGTCGGCTTTGGTTTGGCGCTGTCATCCACTGCTTTTGTCCTGCAAATATTAACAGAGAAACAGCAGCTTTCTAGTACCCATGGCCGTGAAGCCTTTACTATTTTATTATTCCAAGATATCGCCGTTATCCCTTTATTAGCCGTCATTCCGTTTTTATCAGGGGTGCGCGAGCAAAGCTACGATTTGATTTATTTTGGTAAAGTATTTGCCGTTTTTGCCGGACTTATCTTTGCCAGCCGTTATATCATTCGACCTTTCTTTAAATTTGTGGCATCTAGCGGTGCTTCAGAACTTTTAACCGCCGTCGCTTTATTTATCGTCATGGGCGTGTCTATTTTAATGGGACAAATTGGCCTATCGATGGCATTAGGTGCATTCTTGACTGGCGTATTGCTGGCGGATTCTGAATATCGTCATGAGCTAGAAGCCAGTATCGAGCCGTTTAAAGGCTTGCTGTTAGGGCTGTTTTTTATGTCGGTCGGCATGCTCACCGATGTCAAACTCATCTTAGCAAGGCCTATCTTTATCATCGGCTGCGCTATGGCGTTGATGGTGATTAAATTTGCGGTGATTACTGCGATTGCAAAAGTATCGGGCAATCGCTGGCCGACCAGTATTCGTTTGGGGGTTACCCTCGCTCAAGGTGGTGAATTTGCCTTTGTATTATTCAGTGTGGCGAGCGTGCAAAATGTATTGCGTCCTGAGCTTGCCAACACTTTAAACCTTATCGTCACCATCTCTATGGCACTGACGCCACTGGCATTTTTACTCTTAGAAAAAATCGGTGAGCCGCTCTTTGCCAAAAGAAAACCCAGCCGCGAGTACGATACCATTCCTGACGATGAGCATCAGGTGATTATTGCCGGTTTTGGGCGTGTAGGGCAGATTATCGGTCGGGTGCTGCGTATGCACAACATCGAATTTACAGCGATTGAGCGCTCGGCAAATCGCGTCGATTTCGTGCGTAAATTTGGTAACCAAGTCTATTATGGCGATCCAAAAAACCCCGAGATACTACGCGCCGCCGGTATCAAAAAAGCACGCGTTTTTATCCTTGCCATCGACGATGTAGAGCGCTCTATTACCACCGCTCAATATTTGCGTAAAAACTATCCTGATATGATTGTCTTAGCACGCGCCCGTGACCGCCAGCATTATTACCGTTTGCGTGAAGTCGGCGTCCGTCATATTTGGCGTGAGACCTATTTATCGTCTTTAGATATGTCACGCGAATCGCTACAGTTACTTGGTATCTCAGCAGAAAAAGCACGCGAAACCGTCCAAACTTTCCGCGATTATGATGATGATTTGATTGAACGCCAGCAAGCGATCTATGACGACGAAGCCAGTATGATTGAATCGGCACAATCAGCCATAGCGGAGCTTGAGAGCTTATTTGATGAAGATATCGATAAAGCCCGTAAAATGGATTTGACGGACTTTTATGACGCGCTAAAAAACCAATCCATACCCGCCGATGAAAAAGACGATCTGACCGCTGACTCTAAAAACTAACGGCTATTATAGTTTTATCGTTTATTAATCCTCGCTACAGCCTTTAGGCGCTTGCCTTTTATTTAGCGAGGTCGTACAGCGCCAATTATCACTATCGGGCAGATGATAAAAAACCAGCGTCTGCTCATTTAAATAACGTAATGGAAATTTGACGTTTTGAATGGTAGCGATAACTGCGCAATCGGTGTTTGTCACGCCAGCAGCTTGGGTATCAACCGCGATATTGACTTGCTGCGTGCCCATATCTAAAGGCAGATTAAGCGGACACTGTCCTGTTTGCCGATAGCTAAGCGCCACACGATTTTGTGCCGTTTTAGCAGTATCATACGCATCAAATAATATTTCATTTTCTTTAGGCTTGGCGACAATGGGCAAAAACTGTAGCTTGATTACCATTAATGCAAAAGCAAAAAATCCAAAGCCTAAGCCTAAGCCAAATAAACTGACCCCGCCTTCCTTTTTTAAATGCGCTTTTTGCGCCGCTTCATCGCGCGGATAATCATTGATAGCATCTGCAATCTCGCGCCGTGCCATACGGTAATAATAAGCATCTGTCCAGCGTGCCACCATAAACGACCAAAACAGCCAAATCAGCGCCGCGATAGCGATACGTATGCCCATCTGATACGCATCGGCAATAAAAGGCATCGCCACAAACTCAAACGCTACCAATATCAGCGCCACATTCAGTTGAATAAATGACCAACCTGCGACGCTATATACAATCGCATCCATATAGCGCTTGCGATACAACAGCCAAGGAAAGGTGACAAAGAACGCCGCCCAGTGCCATTTAGGCGACAGGTAGCCTTGCTCATCAAACTCCTTAAAGCGTTTAAGATAATACGACTGGCTACGCTGACTGATAAACCATTTATCCAGTTGTTCGCGTTTAGCAGCGCTCAGCTGTTCTTGATAAAACGGTGGCGGCGAATCCGTCTCGATAAATAACATGGTGATAGGCCTTACTGATTATTAAGCATAAATATTAACGCGCGGATTTGTATATCGTTTTTTTATCCAACGATTCTGATTAAGTGGTTATTTTTAAACCCTTATTTTTAAAACATGCTGGCTATATGATAACGCCAAAAGCCCTGCGTAGAAAACCCATATATATGAAACCTATATATACAAACAGCCTATAAAGTTATAAGCGTTATAGCGGGTGCGCTAAAACTGTATTGTGCGTTCACAGTGGTGACGATTTCACTTATAATGAGGCAACTTTATCTACTTAATTAAGCTTTGTTAATCCTATGAGTCAACATCCTAAGCACAATGACATCAATAGTAGTGGTAACGATACGACTGATGCGCAAAACCCCAATACCGCTGATACCATGAACACAGAAATGCAAACCGCTTCTAACATTAACACTGATAGCGTTAATACTGATAACGTGGATGTGGATACTGATGCCAGCAGTCAGACTGAAGAGTCAACGGACAAGCACATTCGTATCGTTAATACCTTTATGAAACGGCGGACGCACATGAATAAAAATGCCGAACTGGCATTGACTGCGCCAGAGTTTGCGCATTACTTGGTCAATAACAGTTTCGGTGATGGCAATCTTGAGGGCATTAACGATTTACGCGCGTTATTTGCAGATAGCCCGAATGGCAGTGATGCGCCGCTGACTTTAGAGATTGGTTTTGGTCTAGGCGATTCGTTTATCGAGATGGCCGCCGCAGAGCCGACGCGCAATTTTGTTGGTGT
The DNA here is from genome assembly GCF_002836335.1 of Psychrobacter sp. Sarcosine-02u-2. Taxonomy (NCBI): domain Bacteria; kingdom Pseudomonadati; phylum Pseudomonadota; class Gammaproteobacteria; order Moraxellales; family Moraxellaceae; genus Psychrobacter; species Psychrobacter sp. Sarcosine-02u-2. Next base: position 26,806 of record NZ_PJBX01000173.1, read on the forward strand.
TGAAGTCCATGAGCCAGGCATCGGTAAATGCGCCTATATGGCAGGGACGCAAGGGTTAACCAACGTTAAAATCATCAACGGTGATGCCATCCAATTGCTCAAGCAGCTACCAGAAAATCATATCGACCGCATTCAGCTTTACTTCCCTGATCCGTGGCAAAAAAAGCGCCACTATAAACGCCGTTTTGTCAGTCCTGAGCGCATGACAATTGTTACGCGCAGCTTAAAACAAGGCGGCTGGTTCCATACGGCGACCGACTGGGAACATTATGCCTTTTGGATGGTTGAGGTTTTAGATGCTTTTGCTGGACTGACCAATCAAGCAGGCGCAGGTAATTTCACCGTCCGTCCTGACTTTCGTCCAATGACTAAGTTTGAGCGCCGCGGTTTAGAGCGCGGACACGGCGTTTGGGATTTGATCTATATCAAGGATTAGGCTTGGTAGCGTAAACCTAGCATTCCTGCACGATAGCGGCTAAGATACTAATAACGTACTTAGCCGTTTTTTTATGCCAATTCATTTTTCCGCTTTTAGCTGAATTTTGCTACTTTTAGCATAGCCCTTGACATATAAGGCTTTGCATGTCGTTTTTAAGATATTGAGCCATTCAAGGCTGTTATTGAACGCCCTGTAGGCGCAGGCATTATGTGAAACATAGGCGTAACAGAACAATTTCTTTATTAAATTTAAAGTTGCAAAAATAGAAATCATCAATATTTCGCCTGTCTCTAAGTTTTTATGTCTGCGCAAACATCGGTAACATAAGGGTTTGCTGAGTTCTCCCCATAAGCTGTGGATAACCCTGTGTATAAGTCGCTACTTGACAAGCATTTCCTTAGATAGCTTAAAGGGTTAGGTAAAATCGTTCATTTTTTGTACAATTTTAAAAGCATTATAAATCAATTACTTACGACATATTTAAAAGATAAATAATATATTTTTAATTTTTTTCAAATTAATTTAAAGCTTATCAATGTTTCACAACCTACAAATAAAAATACTTTTTTTATTGTGGACAACTTACAAAACTATTGACAAACCGCCCTGTTATTAAGTTCAAAATATAGGGCAAAGCATAACTACTTCGTCATAATATCAGTAGAATAATAGGCGACATTCACTGTCGTTTAGCCGCTTGCTACGCTAAATATTGGGCTTGGCTTTTGTTATAATAGCCTTATCTAAACAACAGCGATATAACACAGAATAGCGCGACCAGTATCGCAAAGATAAACCTACAGCCATTATTATGGCAAATGAGCATTCGCATCTATGAACTTTTTTTTGCTTTTATCATGATTCGTTTTTACTGTATAGTAAGGTGATATAGCCGATATCACTGTCTTAAACCCACTATAACCCTCTACCTCAAACTTGCCAAACGTGTCGTTTACTGATGATGAAAGTCGTGAGTGATTTCACTGAGCAAGTCGTTATTTAACAAACGCTTTAAACCTATCGTTTTAAATGCCACGTTTGACATAACCAGACCATCTTATATTTATTATTTTTCACAAGGAGTCCTACATGGACGAAAATAAAGCCAAAGCCCTCAAAGCGGCATTAGGTCAAATTGAAAAGCAATTTGGTAAAAACACCATTATGCATCTTGGTGACGACTCAGCCACGCTTGACGCCGATGTGGTCTCTACCGGCTCATTGGGTCTAGATATCGCGCTTGGTATTGGCGGTCTACCAAAAGGTCGTATCGTTGAGATTTACGGTCCTGAAAGCTCTGGTAAAACCACCATGACCTTGCAAGCGATTGCCGAATGTCAAAAGCAAGGCGGCGTTTGTGCCTTTATCGATGCCGAGCACGCTCTTGACCCAGTTTACGCCCGTAAACTTGGGGTAAATACCGACGATTTACTCGTGTCACAGCCAGACAATGGCGAGCAAGCGCTTGAGATCACCGATATGTTAGTGCGCTCAGGGGCAGTTGATATGATTGTCATCGACTCCGTCGCGGCGCTAACCCCGCGAGCAGAAATCGAGGGTGAAATGGGCGATTCGCACATGGGTCTGCAGGCACGTTTGATGAGCCAAGCGCTGCGTAAAATCACCGGTAATGCCAAACGCTCGAACTGTATGGTGGTCTTTATCAACCAGATTCGTATGAAAATCGGCGTTATGTTTGGTAGCCCTGAAACCACAACCGGTGGTAATGCACTAAAATTCTATGCGTCCGTACGTATGGATATCCGCCGTATCGGGGCGGTAAAAAATGGCGATGATATCATCGGTAACCAAACCCGCGTCAAAGTTATCAAAAATAAGATGGCGCCGCCATTCCGTCAAGCTGAATTTGAAATCACTTACGGTGAAGGTACCAACCATCTAGCAGAAGTGATTGATTTGGGCGTTGAGATTGGCGCAGTTGGTAAAGCAGGCTCGTGGTATAGCTATGGCGATGAAAAAATCGGCCAAGGTAAAGCCAATTCGGTACTGTTTTTAAAAGAAAACCCTGCAATTGCTGAAGAGATCGAAGCGAAAATTCGGGCTGAAAAACTTGGCGTAGTCGACCCTAATAAAGCTCCAGACAAGGAAGAGCCTGAACAAGACTTTGCTCCTGAGCCTGTGCAATAATAGATTTTTTGTAGAATATGATTGTCTATCATGATTGATTATGAAAATTAAAACCTTAGCTGAAATACTCGCTGAGTCGGAAGCCGATTCAGCGAGTGCTACTCCTGCCAAATCCAAAAAGTCTACCAAATCCTCTGAGTCTGCTAAAAATTCTCAGCAGCCCTATCAAGAAAAGTCCAGGAAAAGGGCTAAACATACGACTTATACAAAAAAAGAAGCAACACCTTTACAGGACGATGCTATAGCGGATATAGACTCGCTTGCCTCATCTTCCTCTTATAATAAAAAACCTTCTAAAAACAAAAAGCGCAAAAAAAACTTTCATCCAGCGGCAAATTTCATTCCTGAGCCTAATAACGTACCTGCCTATCAGCCACCAGAAGCGCAAAGTATTAAACAGCTACTTGCCGAGGTCAAACACGATGTTCATAGTAGCGAAGATAATGACCATACAGACAGTAACACTGCTAAAGATCATAGTGAATTAAACCATCAAGCTAATAATCAAACAGACAACCTACCTGCGGCGCTTAAAGCCTATTTGCGTACGCCTGAGCAACGCCAAGCGGATATCGACGCCATCAAAGCCGAAAGCCGTTTGCGCTGGTTGGCATTTTATTATCTATCGCGCCGTGAATACGGTAAAGCTGAACTCAAACAAAAGCTGCTAGACAAAGAACAAGACCCCGATAAAATTGATGCCCTACTTGATGAGTTTGCAGAAAAAGGCTATCAAAGCGATTATCGTACCACGCTGATGTTGATACGAGAAAATATCCGTAAAGGACGCGGACGCGCTCGTATTAAGCAAGAGTTCTATCATAAAAAGATAGCCATGCCCGGCAATATTGATGAGCTGATAGACATGGCTAATGTCGAATCTGAAGAGTTTAGTGAATTTATCGAGGAAGATACCGATAACTTGGTCGAAGGCGTCGATTGGCTAAAACTTGCCGTCACCGCCCGTACCAAAAAATATGGCGATAACATCCCAACTGAGCAAAAAGACAAGGCTCGCCAGCTACGATTTTTGCAATATCGTGGCTTCAATACCGATATCTGCTTTGAGGCGTTAAATTATACGTTAGATACCTTAGATGAGCGCTTCTAACCAATTTGAGCAAAATCATCGATGATTCATAATATTATCAGTCTATTTATCAATAATAACCAAGCAGTTTCCACCAAATCAAACCTGCGCCTATCCATACCACAAGATTGACCACACTCATGATGGCGCCGATAATCCACCACTCTCCTAGGGTCACATAGCCCGAGTTAAAAATAACCGGCGCCGTACCTGTTGCATAATGGGTCAGCGTCATCATAATATTGCCTGCCGCTGCTAAAATAAGCGCATATAACATCGGCGGCGCGCCTAGGCTTAACCCTACTGCATAAAAAGCAGCAAACAAGGCGGTAATATGGGCGGTGGTACTGGCAAAAAAGTAATGAATATACAAATAAACCAACGTCAAAATCACCACAGCGCCGATCCAGCCGACGCCTATCACGCCAATCATTGATTCGATGTTGCTTGAGAACCAGCCAACCAAGCCTAATTTATTGAGGTAAGACGCCATCATAATCAGTGCCCCAAACCATACAATGGTATCCCATGCTGATTTTTCTTTAAGCACGTCATCCCAAGTTAATACGCCTGTCAGTATAAGCGCCGTCAAACCGATAAAAGCAGTGGTTGTCGCATCGACACTTAATTGTTCACCAAAGATTAGTGCTGGAATATTGGCCCACAATATCAGCATTAAAGCGAAGACGCCCAACATGATTTTTTCCTGCGTGCTCACCTGCCCCATCTCGCTTAGATTGTCTTTAGCAAACTGTTTGGCATCTGGGGTGACTTTGACATCGGGCGGATAAATCAGATAAATAACCAACGGCATCAATAATAAACAGAGCATCCCCGGTATAAACATGGCCACTGCCCACGTCGTCCATGACAGCTGAATCTCACTCCCTGTGGCTTCATTGACCAAATCTACCACCAGTGGGTTTGGCGCGGTGGCGGTAATAAACATACCAGAAGTAATCGGATTAGCGTGATAATTAACCATCGCTAGATAACGGCCAATTTTATTTTGCGTGCCCTCTTCTGGCGTTGAATGAAAGCTTTGCGCAATTGACCGCATAATGGGGTGAATAATACCGCCACCACGAGCGGTATTAGAAGGGGTAATCGGCGCTATCATCAGCTCCGCTGCGCTTAACGAATAAGCAACGCCAATGGTCTTTTTTCCAAATATCGAGATGAAGTAATAAGCAATACGCCGCCCCAAACCCGTTTTTATAAGTCCTCGCGATATCATTACCGCAATACCGATGAGCCAAATCAGCGGGCTTGAATAGCTCGATAAGGCATCAGCGATGGCGTCTTTTGGACTGTCATTAGTCACCCCAGTCAGCGCCACCAACATAACGGCGATAATGGCAATCGCCCCGATGGGCAAGACTTTACCGATGATGGCCACAATGGTGGCGATGAATAAGGCCAGCATATGCCATGCTTCTGGTGTTACCCCATTTGGTACAGGAATCACAAACCAGATAATCAAACCAACTAAGATGGCAATTGCTGCTTGGATAGGCTTAAATGGCATGAGTAATATCCTTGTAAAATACTTATACCTTTATATCGCATGACTTTATATAAAGCTTTTTAAAGAAACTGGGTAATAACATGCAAAGCTATGAAGTAGCCTTAAATAAATTATACCGTTATCATAAATTTTTTGAATCTTCTTAGCGACTTTAGTCACGGTTCTTAACATATCTATCTTTTTAGCACTCGACTCACATAGAAAACTCTGCGCCCTTATCGCGTTAGAATGTAAGTATTTTTGCTAAGCTAAAACAAAAAAAAGAGCGCATGTATATGCACTCTTTTCTTAATGACGGAAAGGAAGATTTATAAAGGACAATTATTTTACTTTAATGTGCCTAATCGATTTGATAACTGATTGATAATTTGGTCAATCTCTTCATTGGCTTCAGGTTCATTTTCCAAATTGCCATTTGGCGTTAATTGGTTCATAACCTCAGGCAGTAGCTCAGCCAGACCTTGGCGAACTTCCATCTCATTTGCGCCGGTATGCGCCGCTACCTGCTGAATCTCACTTTCATCAAATAGACGGGTAATCTCATTAGGATCAAGATTATCATTGACCTCTTGGTTACTCATCCAAGAACGCGCTTGATTCTCGTAACCCATGCCAGTGATTTTTGATAAAGCGCCACTCAAACCACCATTGCGTTTGATCCAACTGAGTACCATCGGCATCAATGCAGCGATCAGCATACCTTTACCACCAAATCCCGCGCGCGAGGTTCGACCGCCACCCATTTGACCACTTAAGACGCTACCTAAAATATCGCCAAGTCCACCCGCGCCTGCACTCATACCGCCGCGCTGGTTTGCGCCCGTAAGCCCGCCGATGATGTCATCTAAACCAAAACCATTATCACTGCGGCGCTCATACTGCTGTGGATTGTAGCCACTTGGCTGGGTGCCACCACCTAATACACTGCCCAATATATCGCCTAAACCACCGGTGCGGCGTGGATTAATACGTTGGTTGACCGGGTTGCGTTGTCTATCCTCTGGGTCCATCGCACTGCGCGCCACTTGGCTGACTAAGTTTCCTAATAAGCTCATGATATCGTCCTTTTATTATAAATAATGTATCGTCAAATATCTGATCTTCTTTACTCATCTAAAAATCTATTCGCCACGGATATGGCAAATCCTTAAATAATAAAACAAATAAGATTTTGACGATTATGATTACTATAGCAAAACCCTTACTTAGCCTAGATAGACGTTTTGTTATGGCATGTAGCGGCATGTTAGTGATTGAAAGGATGAAATGAGAGGTAGGAAAAGATATATAAAGAATTGCACCATATAGATGACGCTACTTGTATTATTTTCTTAACGCGTGGTCTTTATTTACGCTATTTTAGCAGAAACGCTATTGGCTAAAATAGACAATTTGCGCCATTGCTCGGCGCTGACTTGATCCCGAAATACCGCGACTGCTAAAGGGCGCTGATAAGGTTCTTTGACAATAAATTTAAAGCATATCACCCAAGAATAGCTGCTGACTGCGACCAGCTCAGCTTGCCACAAGTTATCGCCGCGACTGCTCCGCATCAGAAGTTGCCAATGTTGATAGATGCTCTTATTTAAGGGCGGCTGGCTTAGATGCAGTAAAATCGGTCGCGATAGCGCTAAATAGCTTAGGGCAGCGGCACTTACAATCAATATGAGTACATACTGCCACAACGCCAATGACGCAAGCGCTGCCAATATCAGCAGCGCACTGACCAAAAGCAGATAAAACATCAAACGTATACGGCTCGCAGGCTGGATTGGCGCGTCGATACGTAAGGAGCTTAGCAATGTCATCGTTAGCATCCAAGCAGGATTTTATGTATTCAAAGCCTCTATCTAAAAGGCTGGTACTTTGAAAAAACCTCAATGGTTACGTTTAACTTTTACTATGACGCCATGTTTTAATTTTATTAACCAAATCCCATATCGCTGCATTTTCTGGACGGCTTTGGTTGGTAAAATAATCCAATAAATCTGGGTCTTCATGGGTCAGCATTTCTGCGAAAGTCGCCTGTTCACTCGGATCAGCGGTTAAATATAACTCTTTAATATAGGGGTCAATATAAAAGTCCAATTCTTTTAAGCCACGGCGTGCTTGATAAATAATGCGGCGTTGCTCGAGGGTGGGTTCTGGTTGCTTGTTTGGCTCTGGTTGATTGCTAATCGTCATAAAAATATTCCCATAGGTTTAAATGGTATTTAACTAAATAGACGTTAAATAAATAGTAAGGTTAATAAATAATAGGAGTCAGCCGTGCTTATAAAGGCATCGTCTATAAAAGGCAGTCTAGCAACAGCCAGCTTATAAAAAGCTATTAGCCTATCAGCTTTGATTATACGCCGATAATTGCTGCCATAGCGTCACCGCTTGCTGCATCATAGCGACATTATGGGTGCGGATAATACTAGCGCCTTGCTGTAGTGCAAAAATTCCCGCCGCCGTTCCTACCGCGTCACGCTCTAGCGCTTGAGTATTGGCAAACGCTTCGACTCCGCTTTTGCTTAATACTTCAGCTAAAAAACGCTTGCGTGAAATACCAAACATCATTGGCAATCCGAGCGTTTGCAAACGTTCGAGCTGACTTAATAACGCACAATGATGCTCATAGTTTTTTGCAAAGCCAAAACCTGGATCGATAATGATTTTTTCGCGCTTGACGCCCGCGTTTGTCACTTCAGCGATACGCGCTGTTAGCTCGGTACTGACTTCTTTAATCACATCATCATACTGAGCAAGATTGTTCATCGTCGTAGGCTCACCGCGCATGTGCATCAGCATGACAGGAACATCAAGCTTAGCTGCCATCTCTGCTGCGCCTTCACGCTTCAGCGCGCGAACATCATTCCAAATATTAGCGCCTGCTTCAAACGCTGCCTGCATAACGATAGGATTACTGGTATCAATAGATAACCAAATATCCTTACCTATATCGCCTAGCTGTTGGCGAATCGCTTTGACGACTGGCACGACACGCTGCACTTCTTCTTCGGTAGACACAGCAGCGGCATTGGGGCGCGTAGACTCACCGCCAATATCTATAATGGTTGCGCCCGCGCCTATCATGTCTTTAGCGTGAATGATGGCGCTATCAATCGCAGTAAACCGTCCGCCATCAGAAAAGGAATCAGGTGTCACGTTTAAGATCCCCATAACATGCGGCTGTGATAAATCTAAAGTTTTATCGCGGCTCGACACTTTATAATTAGGTAAAGGCTGGAATAATGACATAACTTATCCATGATAAATTGTATTTTAAAGAATTGTGTTAGCGGTATTTACACTGTTTAAGATTATAAACGTCCATGATAGCAGCAAATCTTATTCCGTCCTAAAGCCTTCGTCAAATGACGCCCACAAAAAAGCCCTTTATCAAAAAGGGCTTTTTATCGACTATCTATGAGATTGTAATAAACGAGAAACTACATCGCTGGTAATGGCGGCGGTGTAGAGTTCGTCGGTTTAATATCAGTTTTCGATAAGTCTACTTCATTAGGCTGATAGACTCTTGGCGGACGAGGCTCTTCACCTGCCAAAATATCCTGCAACTGATCGCGGTCAATGGTTTCCCATTTCATCAGCGCATCTACCATCGCATGCATTTTGTCTTGATTGCCTTCAATCAATTCGCGGGCGATATCGTATTGCTCTTCCAGCATACGGCGTACTTCTTCATCAACTTTTTGCTGCGTGGCTTCCGAAATCGTCCGACCGCCACCACCAAAGTAACCTTGTGAGCTATCATCGTCTTCGTAAACCATGATGCCTAGCGCATCTGACATACCATATTTGGTTACCATCGCGCGTGCCATTTTGGTCGCACGTTCAAAGTCGTTTGAAGCGCCCGTTGACATTTGATTGATAAAGACTTCTTCAGCAATACGGCCACCAAACAATATCGCAATATCGTTAAGCATTTTCGATTTATACATGCTGGTCTGATCATGCTCAGGTAGCTGCCAAGTCACACCAAGGGCAAAGCCACGCGGCATAATCGTCACTTTATGAACAGGATCGGTGCCTGGTAGCAATTCTGCAACTAGCGCATGACCCGCTTCATGATAGGCCGTCGCGCGGCGCTCTTCTTCACGGATAACCATAGATTTACGCTCGGGACCCATATATAGCTTGTCTTTTGCGTCTTCAAAGTCATTCATATCAACGCTACGTTTGTTACGACGCGCGGCAAATAACGCCGCCTCGTTAACCAGATTGGCAAGCTGCGCACCACTGAAGCCCGGCGTACCACGTGCCAATGCATGGGCATCAACACCAATCGTATTCGGTAATTTACGTAGATGCACTTTAAGGATTTGCTCGCGACCTTTAATATCTGGCAGACCTACTTGCACTTGACGGTCAAAACGACCTGGGCGCAATAATGCTTTATCAAGAACGTCTGCACGGTTAGTTGCCGCAATGACGATAACGCCTTCGTTCCCTTCAAAACCATCCATTTCAACCAATAATTGGTTCAATGTCTGCTCACGCTCATCATTACCGCCGCCCATACCAGAGCCACGATGACGACCGACCGCATCAATCTCATCAATAAAGATAATACAAGGCGCGCTTTTCTTCGCTTGCTCAAACATATCCCGCACACGTGAGGCACCAACACCGACAAACATCTCAACGAAGTCAGAACCTGAAATCGAGAAGAAGGGTACTTTGGCTTCACCAGCAATGGCTCTTGCCAATAGTGTTTTACCCGTACCTGGAGGGCCAACCATCAAGATACCACGTGGAATCGTCGCGCCAAGCTTGGTAAATTTGTCAGGGTCGCGTAAAAACTCAACAACCTCGACGACTTCTTCTTTGGCTTCTTCACAGCCAGCAACGTCATCAAAGTTCACCTTGATTTGGTCTTCGGTCAGCATTTTGGCTTTTGATTTGCCAAAGCTCATTGGGCCACCGCCTTTACCGCCAGCACCGCCCTGCATATTACGCATAAAGAATAAAAACAGACCAATAATCAATAAAATTGGGAAACTGGCTATTAGCAGTTGCATCAAAACACTTTGACGCTTAGGCGCGGTGCCTTGCACTTCAACTTGGTTTTCGCGCAATAGTGGCATCAGCTGATCATCAGTCACAGCTGGACGAATGGTCTCAAATGATGAACCATTTTTCTTCTCGCCGGTGATTTGCTCGCCATCGATTTCAACACTGGCTACTTGGTTTTCTGACACGGCGGTCACGAACTCCGAGTAGTTAAGATTATCCGGCTCAGATGATTTGTCAAAGCCGCTAAACACCAGCACTAAAACACCGATCACCACCAGCCACAATAAGGTATTTTTTACCATGTCGCTCACTAGTTATTCCCATCCCTTACTTATTGGTGTGTTTACTAAACACGTGACGTCTATATATAAACGTATGGCTCACAATTCAATGCCTAGCTGCAAATTATTATTTTTACTAAGATTTAATGACTCTAAAAACCTGAGCAAAATGATAAATAGGCGAACTAAAATGAATAACTGAGCGGTTAAAGCGTTTACTCTCAGACGACTTTGCTTAAAACATAGGCTTGATACATAGATGTAAAAATATAGATGTAAAACAAAGTTAATATATCATGATATGCGGTGCTAACCTGTATAATTCAAGCAGCAATCAAATTTATTCAGTTAACGGATTGTAGCGTTTTTACGCTCATTAACCATAGCCTTTATGGTGACCTTTTATCACACTTTATAGGATGGATGATTTGCGCAACTAATTGACGTTAAAACCTTTTTATTAAATAGTCAAACCACCTACTACTTAATGGCAATCCAAAACATCTCTTTTGAGCGTGGTCGTGAAGCACCCGGTTTGATACTACGAATTTTACTAAAATCCTCCTGCATCTGCTTGCGTAATTCTTGTGTACCCTCGCCTTGAAACACTTTCATAATAAGCGCGCCACCTTCGGGTAAGGTTGCCAGCGCGAAATCGACCGCCAGCTCGCATAAATATATCATGCGCGGCTGATCAATGGCGCTGTTACCAGCGGTATTGGGTGCCATATCTGATAGCACCACATCGACCTGCCGGTTGCCGACTTCTGCCATGATACGCTCGAACACCTCTGCCTCACGAAAATCACCCTGAATAAAGGTCACGTCGGGCAAGGTATCCATCGGCAGTATATCCGAGGCAATCAGGACGCCTTTTTCACCGACCAATTTGCCAGCGACTTGCGACCAACTGCCGGGCGCACTGCCCAAGTCAACGACGGTCATGCCTTTTTTAATCAGGTTGGTTTTCTCATTTATCTCCAGCAATTTATAAGCAGCGCGGGCACGGTAGCCATCTTTTTGGGCTTTTTTCACATAAGGATCGTCAATATGCTCTTGCATCCAAGCACTGCTGCTTTTTGACAATTTTTTATTTTCAATACGCGTGACCAAAATGACTGCTCCTATTGTCTGGTAATATACCTGCTTGCTAATACATCGTTTGTAAAACACGACTGGCGGTTTATAAAGGGATTGTTTATGACATTTTTAATAAGTGTCTATTAATTATCTATAAAAGCGCTTTTATCAGCATATCATTACGCTAGTGCTGAACAACGAAATCTTGTATCTGTCTCATTACCCTTTAACCGCTAAATTCTCTTGGCAAAAACACTGCTTTATAAACCTGTAGCGTTTATAATGTACTTATACTTTCAGTTTAACATTTTCATCACGTAAAATCGTGCAAAATCCTGCTGATCTCATGCAAGGTGACCATAGATTATCTATAATGGTCATTATCTGCTCGCAATAGCACCTGCTTTTATTTTTACCAACATCTAGGAATAGTATGCAACTCGATAACGCTACCGTTAAACGCCTAAAAGGCATTGGTCATGACCTAAAACCGATTGTTATGATTGGCAATAAAGGCATTACCCCAAGTATCGCTGAAGAGATTGATCGCGCTTTGACCGATCATGAACTTATCAAAGTAAAATTGCCAGCTGGCAGCAAAGAAGAGCGCGATGTCATCGGCGCTGAGCTTGCCGCAGCGGCTAATGCGACTTTGATACACTCAATTGGCCGTATGGCGCTGTTACTGCGTCAAAACCCAAACGCCAATCCAAAGCTATCAAACCTTGCGCGTCACGCCCAATAAATAAGCTACCTATTTAATTTTAGCTTATGTTCTATCTTATTGAATAAAAGCCGCGCTGCATTTGCTCGCGGCTTTTCTGCTATTCATAGTCAGTTCTAAATAAAATACTACAAATATTATAATGTGCTACTGATATTAAACTCTGGATATTATCGACCTATGAGCCAAATTTTTAATTTATGTTTAGCAACTGATACGCTAGCCGCTGATGCCGAGCAGCTAGGTGTCACCATAGCTGACTTACAAGGCATTCAAATAGAAGTGGTCGCAACTTTGGTCAATAGAGCTAAAACTGCCCAACCTACAAATACAAAGTGGCAGTTACAGCTTGATTACTGCATCACGTTACCGCTTAAATCGTTAGCAGCGCAATTGTACTGGCCAACATGGCAAGCTGAACAAGTAGGTTTTGCAGATTATTTGTGGGAGCAGACTTGCCTTGAGTGCTTTTTAGCAGGCGAGTTGATAAACAGCGCCGTTTCGATAAATGAAAATAATAACAAAACAAATCCTTATATGGAAATTAACGCCAGTCCTGACGGCCGTTATGCGCTTTATCAATTTGCCGACTATCGCAACCCTGCGACATTACCGCTAGCGCCCCTTTTACAAGGAAATGGGCAAACACGGGCTTCTATTGATTGGAAAGCTACTCCCTTCTCAGTGAGTAATGCCGCTCATAACGCAGCGCTGCAAGCGGGTTCGATGCCAACCTCCTCTTTTAATGGTCCATTAATAGCTGGCGCTAAAACTTATCATTTCGAGCGTAGCTTTTATTTATCATTAAACCAATTATCCCAAGTACAGACTACCAACGATGAGATTGGCATTGAATACATCCATCCTTGTGTGATTTTAAGCTTTGATACTAAATTTGGTAAGACAGCATTATATTTCGCGCCCAATCACGCCGTCCCGCCCGATTTTCACGACACGCAGTATTGGTCAATATTTGATGAAAAAGTGGCAATGCTCAAACCTCACTCTATTCTTTAATCGTATTTACCTTTTATTCTCATACTTTAGAACAAAAAAAACCAGTAATGCCATCAAGAGCATTACTGGGTTCGGAGAAAACACTGAATTCTAAAATCTATAATCGTTATTTCTTGCTCGCTGATTAGTCAGCCATAGCAAGATAGATTCCGCGGTTCGATGCATCGTCAACGTATTTAGAATCGCGCCAAGTGGTATAACTGTATACACCGCTATATGGGCTGATGCTACTCTGGCGGAAGTCAGATACCCAATCATTGCCATCAAAGATTTGAATATGACCATGCGGATGCTTTGAGCTGCGATCATAAACCACAACATCGCCTACTTGTGGCTGTGTATTATTACTAATCTTAGCAAAGCCAGCTTGGGCTAGCGTACCACGAGAGGCATACTGATAGGCTGACGGATTTGGCGTAAACTCGTAACCTGCTGACTGTAATGCTTTACGGACGTAACGGGCACAGTAACCTGTGCTGCTTGAGCGCGCAACGCGTGACGCATTGGCAGCGGCGATAGCAGGAGCAGAATAACGATCAGGTACTGATTTTGCTTGCTGCTGACGCTGCTCATAAGATAAGCGGCTGGTTAGCGAAGCAAGCTGGTATTCTTTCTGTTTTGCATGCGCACTAAGATTGTCAATCGCTTGACTGATTTCGTCATTGCTAGAAACATAAGCACCACTATTAGTGCTATAGATATTGCGACTTGAACCGTAGTTCGCAGAAGTAGAGATATTTGTAATGGTATGACTCAAGGTATTATTTGGTTGAAAGGTTGTTTCGACAGCACCACTCGTCTGTGCTATACCCATTCCCAATACTGACAAAATTAATAAAGCTTGTTTCATAAATTTACTACCTATTGTAAATACAGGATTGCTCGCCGTCCGTGACAAAGCATGAATTAATTTAGGGAAGATGACCATGAAATAAACATGATAAAATCCGTAGTACAAAAGCTCGCTGTTTATGATGAATATCGCTGCTGTCACCTAGAAGATGAGTGTTTACGATGTCAAAGAAACAACCTAACCGACTTGCTAAACTGATTGATCATCAAGCTTTTGCCGGTAGCGCACTACCACAAACTCTTGCTGACAATATGCGTTTATATCTACAAGCAACGACCGAGGTAAAAGAGCTTTTGGTAGATTGTCTACCTGAGGAAATCCTCAATAACTGCTGGGTCGTGGGCTTAACCGCTGAGCAACTTATACTCAGTGTGGGCTCGATAACCGCTGCCAATCATATTCGCTATTTACAGAACGCCTATTTGCAGGTATTAACAGAGCAGTCGATTACATTTAAACAACTCAAGCAAATTCGCGTCGTCGTAGCCAATATTCCCGCTCATAATAATTATTCTAAATCATCAAAAGCGTTATCAGCGACCTCATCAAAGCCTCGTAAAGCCCATGAAAATCAGGTCCTTAGCCAAAACACAAAGCGGACTATATCACAGGCTGCAGAGCATGTCACCACCGATAAAAATCTTAAAAATGCACTTTTGCGCTTAATTAATTCCTAAAAAAGTACGGTTTGCTATGTAAAGTTATGTAAACTAGACCCATATTCGACCCGGATAAAGCTGCGTTTTTGTAATCTTACAAACAAAAAAAATCATCTGTCAGTGTGATTCATAATGTGAACCGTACTGACAGATGATTTTTTTATCTCCTACAGCTTTTATTCTATCGAAGTTGTAGCTCATTTTTTCAAAAATAGATGAGAAAATATCTATTTAAATGAATATTATTTAGTACTGCTTATAACCAAGTTATGTAATATTGCGTAAATGTTTCGATACTTCGTGTATATTCGTGTATTTATCCTTCGACTGTTATACGATTCAAAGGTAAATATTCGATAGGACAACTTACATTGTCATCAAAAGTTACAATTTCAAAGTTACTAGGATCGGATAATATCTCGCGTACCAACATGTTGTTTAATGCATGACCAGATTTATAAGCATTAAAACGGCCTAAAATAGGATAGCCAATGAGGTATAAATCGCCTAAAGCATCGAGAATTTTATGACGCACGAATTCATCATTAAAACGTAGCCCCTCTTCATTAAGAATATTGGCATCATCAATAACAATCGCATTGTCCATACTGCCACCTAACGCCAAGTTATTTTGGCGTAGAGCCTCGATATCTCGTAAAAAACCAAAAGTACGCGCTGAGCTTAATTGTTCAATAAAATTTTGCGTCGAGAACTGCAATTGTGCATGCTGAAAATCTTTATTAATAGCAGGATGGTCAAAATCAATCTCGAAATTTAACTCAAAGCCGTCATAAGGACGCAGCTCTGCCCATTTGTCGTCAACTTTGACGCGGACAGGACGTACAATTTTAATAAAGCGCTTTGCTGCTTCTTGTTCACAGAAACCTGCTTGCAGCAGAAAACCTACAAATGGCGCGGCGCTACCGTCCATAATCGGTATCTCCGACGCTGACACGCGAATTAATAGATTATCAACCCCAAGCCCTGCTATCGCACTGAGCAGATGCTCAACGGTACCCACACGCGTGCCACCAAATACTAGATTCGATGACATCATGGTATCTTGTACCAAAAAGGCACTGGCAGGAATCGGTTCGCTACCTGCTATATCAGAACGCTCAAAAATAATGCCAGTATTAATAGGCTGCGGATGAAACTCTAAGTCAACAGGTTGACCACTATGAAGACCAGTACCTGTAACGGCTATTGCTGTTTTTATGGTTCGTTGGTTCATGGCTGTCTTCTCACATATTTTGTTACAATTGCCATAGTGTAGCATTACCCGACCCTATTTCGCTAGCGCTAAAAAGCGTTAATTTGCTTATCTCTTTGATTGATAACACTTATCGTCATTATTTTAACGTTTATTTTTATAACGTAACAAATGCTCAATCTTAGCTAAATTATGACTAAAGCCTATTTATTAACCATCAACCTTATATTTTTTTATTTTTTTAAAAAACAAAAAAGCCAGTATCGAAATACTGGCTTTTTTATCCAAACTATCTAACGATTGCTTTGTTAAAGACTATTTATTCTGTTGACGCTTAAGGTAGTCTTGAATGCTGTTGGTTTTAGTTTTAGGCTGTTCTTGCGTCACATTTGCGCGTACGGGGCTTTCTTGATACTGCGCTTGGGCTTGCTTTTGGCTGTTTAGCGCACTGGTATGCAAGTTCGGATCAACAGGCTGGGTACTATTAACAGAAGGTACTGGCTGCTCCACGACTTCAGGCTCTTGACCCGCATTTTCATCTAAGGTCAGACCCGTTGCGATAACCGTCACATGCAAATCATCACCCATTTTTTCATCAATAACAGAGCCGTAGAAAATATGGGCATCGTCGATATCGGTGATTTCTTCAACGATAACACTGATTTTGCTCATCTCATCGAGTGATAATGACTCAGATGAAATAACGTTAACGAGTAAGCCTTTGGCATTCTCTAAACGTAAATCATCAAGTAACGGCGATCTAATGGCTTTTTCGGTTGCTTGACGCGCACGATCATCGCCACTAGCACGTCCAATCCCCATCATAGCATGACCTTTAGCAGTCATTGCGGTGCGAATGTCATTAAAGTCAATGTTAATCATACCTTCGCTAGCGATGGTTTCTGCAATACCTTGTACCGCATGCAATAAAACGTCATCGGCCTTTTTGAAAGCATCCTGCATAGAGATGTTGCCGTAGACGCTCATAAGCTTATCATTAGGAATCGTAATGATTGAGTCAACGAAATTGGTCAACTGCTCAATACCTGCTTTGGCAGCCTTAATACGCTTACCACCTTCAAACTTAAACGGCGTCGTCACAACCGCTACAGTCAAGACTTCCATTTCTTTGGCAATACGCGCAACCACTGGCGCCGCACCCGTACCTGTACCACCGCCCATACCTGCGGTAATGAACACCATATCTGAATGCTCGAGTAACGCACGGATGGCTTCTTCATCTGCTTCTGCCGCTTCACGGCCGACTTCTGGGTTTGCCCCTGCGCCAAGACCGCGGTTGGTTTTGGCACCAAGCTGCAATTTATGCGGCGCTGTAAGACGATCGAGCGCTTGTTTATCGGTATTGGCACAGACAAATGTTACACCTCTAATCCCTTGTTGTACCATATGCTCAACCGCATTACCGCCGCCGCCGCCCACACCGAATACAGTGAAGCTTGCCTGGCCGTTACTTTGAAGCTGATTATCATCTGGCATGGTGTATTTTGACATAAAAAGATTTCTCCAGTTGCAGATAGCGTGATGGTCGATACGTAGTAACACACTCATAGGGCGCGCTATCGACTTACTATATATAAACGTATTTAATTAAAACAGGGCAATGGCTTAAATAGTCATGCGTTGCCAATGTATGCCGTTATGGTACAGGGTGCTGCTATTAATCTGTTTGCTTATTATGCTGTGACTTACTCTTCTCTGCTTAACGCTTAACAGAAGCAAATTTGCCAGCAGAATTATAATATCTTTTTGAGTACACTGGCAAAACGTTGTCCGGCACTTTGAAAAACACCCTTCACGCGACTTTTTTGAATCGCTTCTGGCTCACTTTTTTCACTACGACGAAATTGCTCGCTCTGACTATATAGTAAGGTACCAAATGCGGTTTGATAAGCGCGATCATTGACCTGCATATTCAGCTGTTTGAACGATTCATCATTGTCAAAGTGATTATAAGCGCTAATCGCAGGATGGGTATTGGTCAATACTACTGGCATTTTTAGCAATTTTTTGGCAAAAGGTATCATGCCTTTAATAGAACTGCCGCCGCCTGAGAGTACCAACCCTTTATCAATATAGCCTAACAAGTCGGCGTCGTGTAATTGGCGTACCACTTCGGTAAATATTTGCTCATAGCGCGCTTCGATAATGCGCGCTAGATTATAAGTACCGATATTAATCTCGTCACCTGAGCCTTGCGGCTTAAAAAGAAAGAACGAGCTGGGATCGACGCTATTGACATCGACCGTGCCGTGCGTTTTTTTAAGGCGCTCAGCTTCTATCATTGAGATACCAACATCGGCTGAAATGTCCATCGTCACTTCATGGCTACCCGTGGCAATACAATGGGTAAAAATCAGCTTATTTTCTTTATAGACGCAAATACTGGTGGTACTGGCACCAATATCGACCAAACAAACCCCTTGCTGGCGCTCATCGGGCATCAAGCTATATTCTGCGCTGGTCACCGCATCAAAAACAATGTGGTCGATACCGACGTCACAGCTTTGCAAAAGTTTTTGAATATTCTGACGGCTAGAGACAGGCATCATCATCATATGATACATGACGGTGATATTGTGGGCGACCATGTCAATGGCATCGTCAACCATAAACTCTTGATTGTCGATATAAATACCTTGTTGGCAACAATGCATCAAATAATAATCAGGCGACAAATCTTGTGACTTAGCATTGGATAACGCTTGCACCATATCTTGGGCACGGACAACTTCGTCTTCTACCCTAACATCTCCGGCACTGTTTTTACTTAACAGCTCAGGAGTCGCTAAGGTCAGCCAAACGCTATGCACGCGGCAATTGGCAGTGTCTTCAGCTTCTTGAATCGCTTGTCTGATAGCGCCTTGTAAGCGTTCGCGATGCTTTATCTGACCTTGATAGAAGTCGTTATTTTTAACTTGCCCCACACCCATAATACGTATGTCTTTTGCAGACACAACATTACCAATAACGACATAGACTGCCGTGGCACTTAAATGGACAACAACCAGATTTTCAGTATTTTTCATGGTACCAGACAAATTATCGCTAAACAGGAGAGCAAATGATGTCTCCATTAAATCATTGAAAAATGCGTTATGATCACGCGGTCATATTATCAGTAAACTCTCTTTATCAAGAAGCAAACGGGTATTGGAAATCGATTGCTTTCTTAATTTATGGTGCTTTATTTTTATTGCTTAGTATGATTTTACGATGCTATTTTATGGCGGTGTTTCACCATCTTTTGGGGGCGCCAAATTCCATGCGATAGTAAATCCATTTTTATAACGAAGATCGACGGACTGCATTTCATCGCGGCGATTACTTAATTGATTACCAAGCAGTTGACTTAAATTCAACAGTTTTTGCGCAGTGTTTTCATTGTCAACGATAACACGTAAGCCATTATCAAAGCGAATCAGCCACGTCATTCTTGGCGATAAAATGATATCCTCAACTTGCATATCGAGCGGTGCATACCAGTCGTTAACTTGTTGCATCTGTTGCATAATAACTGGCGCTTGCGCTATATCGCCTTGCAGCGTCGCAAATTGCTCTTGCGTCAGCTCTCTACTATCAGCCGGCACAAAAACCGCGCCTTTCGCATCAACTAAACGCTCGGTACCAAAATTTGCCACGGCCTGTTTTGGTAGCGCTTTCACGACAATACCTTGTTGCCAGTCACGGCTGATACTGACTTGGTCAACCCAAGCAAGACCGGTAGAGATATCTCTGAGCGCCTGCAAATCAGAGGTAAAAAAACTGCTCACGCTCTGTTGGTTCATCACTTGTTGTAACGCACGATATTGCGCTACGGTCAGCCCTCTATCGTCGACATGAATAGCGGCAGGCGGTGCATCACGCAATGCTTTACCGCCCATGACCAATATCAGCACCAGCAAACCTAACACCAACACTGTGAAAAAATATCTGAGCATAGAGGGTATTTGCAAATTAGATTTAGGGCGCGAGGTGTTATCACTCATCAAGTCAGCGATGTCATTGACAGTTTGAGTCATAATACACGTCGTCCCTATTTTTGCTTAAACTATTTGCATAACGCCAATAGTGCTTATTATTAATGGTAAATCTGCTAATCGGTACAGCAATCGATGAAACTGCCATATTATCAATTTATTTGTCTAAAACGAGCGATAAAGCTCAGTTAGGCGCATTAAAACGTAACATTTTTCTTATTTAATGAATAACTTAAAGAAATTTGCATAAATAACCATAAATATCACTAATATAGACCAATAATTACAATATTAACGTATTTTACGTTTAAACAATAGCCTAACCCTTACTACTAACAACGAATTTACACAAGTTTACACGAAGCTGTGTTATAGCAGGGCTAGCGATACATTTGTCTGTATTAGACAGCGCTATTAATGACTAAATATATCGCTGATCAAATAGAACTTATGATCAAATAGAGCTTATATAGTCAATTTAAAAACCATTCACACAATTTTATATGTGGCTAAATGCCTAACTATAAAGTTTGCGCTAGAATATGCCAGCATAAAGCATCAAAATCCATACCGCGAGCTTTGGCAGCCATTGGCACTAAACTATGACTGGTCATACCCGGCACGGTATTAATCTCGAGTAGCCAAAAGTTGCCTGCTTCGTCTTGCATCGCATCAATACGTCCCCAGCCTTTAGCATCGACAGCACGGAATGCCGCCAAGCTCAAATCTTGCAAGTGCTTTTCATCCGCAGTACTTAGCCCACAAGGTATGTAGTAGCTGGTATCGTTACGATTGTATTTGGCTTCAAAATCATAGAAGTTGGTGATATCAGCAGGCTCAAGGCGAATAACCGGATAAGCTTCGTCATCGATAATAACAATGGTAAATTCGCGCCCAGTAATCCAGCGCTCAGCCATCACCGCGTCACCGCACTGCACCGCCGTTGCATAAGCGGCAGGCAATTCATCGAGGTTATTGACTTTGGTCATACCAATGCTTGAGCCTTCATGGACTGGTTTGATAATCAGCGGCAATCCAAGCATATTCACCACTTGCTGCCAGTCGGTATCCGCGGTTAACAATGAAAATGGCGCGGTTGATAAGCCGCAGCCTTGCCAAAGCTGCTTGGTGCGGACTTTATCCATTCCAAGCGCTGATGCCAAAATACCTGAACCAGTTTGCGGAATATTAAACCATTGCAGCACGCCTTGTAGCAGACCGTCTTCGCCGCCGCGACCATGCAAGACATTAAAAACGCGATCAAACTTACGTAGCTCGGTAATATCTTGATCTTTTGGGTCAAAATGAGTGGCATCAACACCTTGGTTTTGTAGCGCTTTTAATACGGCAGCCCCACTGTCTAATGACACGCTGCGCTCGTTGCTACTGCCGCCACAAATGACGGCAACTTTACCAAACTGACTGGCGTCTTTGACTTTGCTGTTTGCGATGCTAGGAACGGCCTTATCGTTTTGCTCATGACTTGCAGCATTATCTTGCTGTGCTTGTGCCGCCGCTGCTAACGCCAGATCTGGATTGACAATCGTAGCTTTAGCGTCTGCATTGATACTTTTATCAATGTTGCTTTCATTTTTTTGCTGATTGTTTTCTTGTTTAATGTTTTCTTGGTTATTAATAGTCATGAGTCTTATTCCTAAAATTCTTTTGCGGCTTGTTTGATATATAGATTATTAGCGGCCAATTCGACTGCTATTTGTCCGACATTTCCTGCCCCCTGGGTGATTAGCATGTCATTGGCTTTGAGCAAACGCTGCATGACCGGGGCGATATTAGCTTTATCGATAATCGTTGGCTCAACGGCGCCGCGCAAACGGATACTGCGTGCCAAGGCTTTGGTATCAGCGCCCGCAATCGGAGTTTCACCAGCAGGATAAACGTCCAATAACAACAACTCATCAACGCTTGAAAGCACTTCGACAAAATCATCAAAGCAATCACGCGTACGGCTATAGCGGTGCGGCTGGAACATCATGACTAAGCGGCGCTCAGGGAAGCTTTGACGCGCCGCTTTTATAGTGGCATCGACTTCTCTTGGATGGTGACCATAATCATCAATCAGCAAGACGTTACCATCGTCTATCTCTACAGACGCTTGCTGCTCAAAGCGGCGACCGACACCGGCAAATTTTTGTAGGGCGCGGGTAATTGCTTCATCGTCGACGCCTTCGTCGGTTGCCATGGTAATAGCAGCCAGTGCATTATAAACGTTGTGTACACCGGGGATATTCAAAGTCAGACGTAATGGCTCGCGATCACGGCGTAGCACGGTAAAGTGAGTTTTTGTACCTTCGCTGACCAAATCAACCGCCTGTACATCGTTAAACGGCTCAAGCCCAAAGGTTAATACCGGACGCCCGATGTCATCAATCATAGCGTACAATTCAGGGTCGTCACCGCAGACCACCGCTAAACCATAAAACGGCATATTTTGTAAAAACTGGATATAAGCGGCTTTTAATTTATCAAAACTGTTGCCATAGGTTTCCATATGGTCTTGATCAATATTGGTGACAATCGCCGCCATCGGATGCAAAGTTAAAAACGACGCATCAGATTCATCGGCTTCGGCAATTAAATAACGGCTGCTACCAAGCGCGGCATTTTTACCAGAAGCATTTAATTTACCACCAATGACATAAGTCGGATCGAGCTTACCTTCTGCCATCATCGTCGTCAGCAGACTGGTGGTGGTGGTTTTACCATGCGCGCCCGCTACAGCGATACCATGACGATAGCGCATCAACTCGCCGAGCATATCTGCACGGCGTACCACAGGCAGACGCGCTTCAAGCGCTGCCTTTACTTCAGGGTTGCTACGGTCGATGGCAGATGAGACGACGATGACATCGGCATTGGCGATATTTTTGGAATCATGCCCAATCGCGATATCAATACCAATCTGTGCTAGGCGCTTCGTCACCAAGCTTTCAGCAATATCCGAACCACTGACTGTATAACCTTGATTGTTCATCACTTCAGCGATACCACACATCCCCGAGCCACCAATGCCAACAAAATGCAAATGCTGGATACGGCGCATTTCTGGTATTTCAATCAAACGTTTGGTTAAAGATTTAGCAGAGGTCGGCATAGGGTTTTCTCTTTATTGAAGACGAACAAATTTGGTTAATAATAAGTAATAAAAATAATAAACAAAACAATCAGTTTTTATAACGCTTGCCAGATAATATCGGCAACTCGCTGACAAGCTTGACGATTGGCAAGCGCATGGCCTTTTTCTGCCATTTCCAAACAAGCGCGTCTATCTAGCATATTGAGCTCATTACTCAGCTTGTTAGGAGTTAGCTCGCTTTGTGGCAACAAAATCCCTGCTTGGTGCTCGGTCAAGGTGCGCGCATTGGCGGTCTGATGATCATCAACGGCGCTTGGTAGCGGGACAAATATTGCCGCTATCCCAACATTTTGAATTTCCGTCACCGTCAATGCCCCCGCTCGACAAACCACGATATCAGCCCAATTATACGCCGCTGCCATATCATCGATGAATGGCTGCACAGTAAACTGATGAGCGCTTAACGCTTCACTATCATACGCCGCTTGCGTAGCGGTTTCATTATCGCGTCCACATTGATGACGCACCTCAAACGGACGGTCAAGCAAAGCCAATGCTTTTGGCAGCGTCTCATTTAACACTTGCGCGCCAAGCGAACCACCAACCACCAACAGTTTAAGCGGCGAGTTATCATTAACATCGTAACGCACACTAGGCTCGGCAACTCCGCTAATAGCATTGCGCACGGGATTTCCCACCGTTTCAATCTTGCTATCATGCTGGCTATTCGCAAAGGTATTCTCAAACGCTTGCATGACCTTGGTCGCCATCTTGGCCAAATAGCGATTGCTCATGCCTGCAATGGCATTTTGTTCATGGATAATTAGCGGCGTTTTGGTTAAGCGCGCCGCAATACCGCCGGGCGCGGTGACATATCCGCCAAAACCAACAACCACATCAATCTGATTGCCACGGATGACTTTGATCGCCGCCATCGTCGCTGACAACAAATTAACCGGTAACTTAAGCAAGCGCCCTACGCCTTTACCGCGCAGCCCTTGCATATCAATCGCATGAAAAGGATAGCCAGTCGGTGCAACCAAGCGATTTTCCATGCCATGTGGCGTACCCAGCCAGTGAATAACAGCGCCGCGCTTGGTCAATTCTTCGCTAACTGCTAGCGCTGGAAATACATGCCCGCCTGTCCCCGCAGCCATCATTAATATATGCGGTGTTTTCATGAACGTCTGCCTATCTTTTCTTTATGTATATGAAAGACTTATTATCTTTTGATTGCGCTATCTATCGAACCAAAACAGCCTTATAAAAGCCCGCATAGTATAGTGTAAATCGCTGCCGGATAGACAGCATTTTGTGCCGTATGAATAATAAAAATCCAAGCCGTGATTCATCGCGGCTTGGCTTTTATAAATTCACTTAACAGGTCAAAAAATCATTTTTCATGATTTTTTATCACTTTTTAAAAGTGCTATTAAGAGATACGGTCTATCATTATAGCTTAGCACACTGTTTTTTAAGTATTGTGCACATAGCTTAGTGATAAATTACTCTATCCTTACGGCGTTGCCTAAACTTATCGTTTAAAGGCTTTATTTAGACCAATACTTTAGAATAAATAGCTTAAACAGCCAGTTTTTTCTCGATAGCGACAATAAAGTCAGTTGCAATATCAGTACCGCATTGGTCATCAATCTCACGCACACAGGTTGGACTGGTGACGTTAATTTCAGTGATACGGCCACCGATTAAGTCTAAACCGACGAACATTAGCCCTTTTTCTTTGACAATCGGTGCCACTACCTCTGCTACTTGGCGCTCGATATCGGTGAGCGGCATCGCAACCCCACTACCACCGGCGGCAAGATTTCCGCGCGTCTCACCTTTTACCGGGATACGCGCCAAGCTATAATCGACCACTTCACCATCGACGATTAACACACGCTTATCACCTTGCTTAATCTCTGGCAAATAACGCTGCGCCATAATAGGTAGCGTCTCAAGTTCCGTTAAAATCTCCAGCGTCACGCCGATATTCGGACTGTCAGCGGTCAAACGGAAGATGCCCGTACCGCCCATACCATCTAATGGCTTAACGATAACGTCTTGCTGCTCAGCGATAAATTGACGAATATGCGCCTGTTTACTGGTCACAATCGTTGGGCTCATATAATCGCTAAACCACGTCGCAAACAGCTTCTCATTACAATCACGAATCGCTTGTGGGTCATTCACCACCAACACGCCTGCGGCTTTAGCATGATCAAGCATATAAGTGGCATAAATAAAGCGCATGTCAAACGGCGGATCTTTACGCATCAAAATCACATCATAGTCGCTGACTGGCGCTGTCGCTTTATCCCCTAACGCATAAAAATCCTCGGGGTCACGCTTGACTGTCACCGGCTGGCTATCGACCATCAATTGCCCACGGTCTAGCCATAAATCATGAATCTGACAGTAGCCAAGGCTGTGCCCACGGTCTTGCGCCGACCACATCATCGCCAGCGTGGTATCTTTTTTATAATTGACCAGCTCAATTGGATCCATAATGACCAGTATTTTTAACGATTTTTTTTGTTGTTCTTGGCTCATGATAAGGCTCACTTTCGTTATAGTATTAATTATTTAAGCAAACATCTCAAAGACATTGAGGACATAGCGTATGGCTCAAATGTCACTTAAACTTTATTTAAACATGACCTGAGTGCAGCCACATTTGCGATAAATTATACGCCGTACTGGGCGCGGTAATGCTGCATTTTTGCAAGCTGGGCAGCATCTTTATCTGTGCTACTTCCTGCTAAGTAGCTGATTAAATCGTCAATATCGACCAAGGCACGTACCGGCACGTCTAGGGTTTCTGCCAACTCTTGAATAGCAGAGCGCTCCGCTAAACCTTTTTCTTTACGGTCAAGCGCAACGATAATACCAGCCACCCTGGCGCCCGCTTGCTCCAAAATCTCAACCACTTCGCGCATTGCCGTACCAGCGGTAATCACATCATCAAGCACCCAGACGGCCTTGCCACTGACATCAGCGCCGACTAAATTACCACCTTCGCCATGGGTTTTGGCTTCTTTACGGTTATAGCCCCATTTAGCATTGATGCCATGGTGTAGCCATAACGCTTGTGCGGTTGCGGCGACAAAGGGTATGCCTTTATAAGCCGCTCCAAAAATGACCAGCTCTTGCTCATTTGTACCATTATCACTAGCTGCCATTTGTTCAGCCATCTTTTCCGCTAAGGCATCGGCATAACCACGGGCTAATAACGATAACATCTCACCTGACGCCAGCAAACCTGCATTAAAAAAGTATGGACTAATACGTCCAGACTTAAGCACAAACTCGCCAAATTTTAAGACCTGATTGTCTAAAGCCAATTGGATAAATTGATGCGATGAAAATGAGGCGTTTTGTGCATGTTGAGCGTTATTAAGCGTGGCGGCATTCAGCATAGGGTCTTCCTATCAGCAAAGAAAAATGAAAATTGAACAATCAAAAAGTTGTGCAAGGCATTATAGTCGCGTCGGCTTAACTTGACCAACCGTTGATATCATAATCTTGCATATTCGCATAACGCGTCAATAATCCGCAGCGCGATGAGATAGTAAAGTAGCATTGCCCATCGTGACTGACTTGTATGTCCCAGCCTAAATGATAGGCAGCAACGATAATATGCCCCGTAAATAAGCGCACTTGACGATAAGCATGGCGCTGTGCGGGCTCAAACACTATTTGACTGAGCAAATAACTACGCAGATGCTGACAAATTTGCGCCGCGCTGTAGCTGTGATTGATGGTTCTGCGCGTACCGCATTGCTTTAAAGCATGGACGGCGACACTACAAGCCATAATATCGGTCGCCAAACTGCCCGCGCCGCTGTCAAATTGCTGCGGCTGCAATACCACTTGCCAATCGTCAGCATAGACGCTATTAAGCAGCTCATCAGGATTATAACGTCTGGTCAATGCTCGTAGGGATTCTGTCTTTAAAGGCTTATTAATATTATTATCAATATTTATGCTATCGACACTCGCAAACCCATAACGTGTCAGCTTTGGGTATGCCTGTAGCGCGCGCTGAATATCTGCCATATCAAGCAACGTCATATCAGTCAATGGCGATAATAACGGCTGATCGCTATGATTGTGATAAAAACTCTCGGGCAACTCAATCAGCTTTGCCGCACTGAGCAGTGATAAATGCTCGGCCAATGCTTCTGAAGCCACTAGCGCCCATTTCGATAAGCGGTCCGTCTTAGGCTGATAAAAACGTGCCGAGCTGCCATATAAGCGGCGCAGCTGACCATTTAAGCGCCGCGCAGGCTCTGGAATATCAGTCAATGGCCGAGCAGGATCGAGTGGCAAACGCTTAGGATCAAAATTAGGATGGACAATCGCCGGCTGCTGACTATTTGCTAAATGAGCGGACTGCTCAGCATAACCTTCTGCAAATTGCTCCTCTGCCATAGAATCAGCACTGGATAAACCATCGTCAGAAGTAGAATGCTGAGTCATAGATGTTCCCTAGGCTTACCAATTTAAAAGATGTAAAAATAAAAGCAATCAAACAGTCATTTTACTTTTGATGTTGTTTTTGCTCTTGATGCTGCAAAATATCTCGATAACCTGCTTGCCAATCAGGATAGTCCAGCCACGCTAACGGAATATTGCTATGCAAACGTTTTCCCGTTACTTTCGTTTTTGAATTATCCATAGCAGGCGGCTTTGCATCTATTTGTTCACTTAACCAAGTGCTCAGCTCAAAAGTGGTGACTGGTGCATAATCAGTAGCGATATAAAGTGGTTTTGGCGTGCCTATGGTCATGACATTGGCAATAATAGTAACCAAATCACGATCCATAATGCGATTGCTCCAGTGCGCTGCTGCCACTGGCTCTTTTTGTTCCTCGCGGGCTTTACGCAGCCGCATCAGGCGCTCGCGTCCATAAATACCACTCGGGCGAATGATAATCGCCTTATTACCGAAACCTTGTTGCAATACTTGTTCTGCTTGCAATATCACTTGCGAAGCTTCACGCTCTGGCGTTACAGGGGCGGTATTTTCATCAATCCATGCGCCATTATCCTGCCCATAGATACCCGTTGATGAGATAAAAACAACGCGCGTAAGGTTGGTTAGTTTATCCGCCAATGTTGCCAAATGCTGGCTGATGGCTAAGTAACTGTCATGATAACCGCTGGTCGAATAGTCATCAGGGGTGACGATAATCGCTATCGCAGTAAAGTCTTGCAGCTGCTCAGCGCTGAGCGTTAACGCATCGGCTTGCAAAAACTTAGCTGAATCATGGATATCATAATGATGACGCTCACGGCGTGCCAGCCCCATGACGTTTAGGCCGTCTTGAGCGAGCTTATTGGTGACGGGTAAGCCGATATCACCTTGACCAATAATTAGTAAATTTTGCGTACTCATCATTTATCCTTTGTTCGATAACTGCTTGTGAGGACTGTCTATTAAAACCTTTATTAATAAAACGGCTTTTCATAAAAGATGCTAAAAATAGCGTCTATACGACAGCTGTATGTCTTCTTTGGCATCGATACGATCTTGCCATTCGTAGTTGGCATTGATACGTAACGCTTGTTTTTTATCAATATCGTATTGCAGCCCTAACGTCGATATCGGCTGCCAATAATGCCCACGGGCATTAGACTCGTCGCTGCTGCCATGATACCAATATGGCAGTTGCAATTCAGCCTGCGCACGTAACTGATTGTTAATCTGATAACGGCAACCAGCATTGACGCCTGCGCCGACACGATAGCCTTTATTAATACCGCGGCCTGCTTGCGCCGTACCTGCCAAGAATGTATAGCATAGCTGCGGCGGCATCTCGCCTGTGCCCGCGCTAGGGGTGCCAAACGCCCATGACCAACCCGTCTCATAGCCCAAACTGCCGACTAAATGATCGCTACCCTCTTGCTGTGAGCCGTCATTTACGCGTGTCGCTTCGATACTTGCGCCCCAGGTTTTACCTTTTTTGGCAGAATTGACTGGATTGAACGAGCGACCGCGCACCAAGGTCACATTTTGCAAGACCACACTACTTGGATGATTGGCCTTATCATTATCGCTGTCATACAGACGCAAGGTTGCAGCCGCGCCTTCTAAATCAAAGAACTGCGGGAAACCTGACGGACGGTCAAGGGTATCGTGATAACCTGCGCGCACGCCTAAATCAATATAATTATTATCACCGCGCTGCCCTAGCCCGATAAATCCCAGTTGCAAGGGATGTCTGTCTATCGGATTGTTATCCGCTACTGTAATAAGCCGTGGGAGCAATGTCTGACCGTCAGCGGCTATGCTTGAGACAGCATTAGACTGAGCAGATTTAATCTCATTCAGCGTCTGCTTAGCACTATTATGATAGCCCAATTGCGCACGCTGCTCTTTAACCTTGTTTAACTGCGCTTGACGCAAGGTGCTATCGGCGGGCGTATAATTGGTGCTGGCAAGTAGATTTTCGCTATCGAGCAATTGCACGACATCTGAGGGAATAACCGCATAAGGTAGGCGGCTTAATAAATGCTGCTGCGGGCGTACTACATCAATCAAGCGTAAAATCTCAGACGCACAGTTATCAGTGGTAAAGTAATATGGCAACTTCAAATCCTTGATCTCCCAAACATGCAGCATAATTTGCTGCACTTCCGCTGGGGTCAAATCCAATTGATAGGTCCACGCATCGCGCTCATCTTCTTGCAGGTATTTCGCCAGCTTCTCCGGATATGGGTCAATTTCAATCAAATTGTCATAACCACCGCTCATCGATTTGATGGCATAGACCAAAAAGTTATCGCTTGAGTCGCCACCTACCGTATAATTTAACGCAACCGCATGATGAATTTGGCTTGGATCGGCAACGCTGGCTTTAGAGTCAATACGCAATAATGTATGAGCAAAGGCTGAAATAGGATTGTCTAAATATTCTTGTGCAAACATAATAGACAGCTGCTCAGGTGCCAGCTTTTGCATCCAGTCATTCAGCTCTGGACAGTCGGTTTGCAAGCCGCTTTTGTCGATATTGAGTGTATCAGTCAGCCATTGTACGCGCGCGGGAAAACGGCATAGTACTGAGCTTTGTACTGAATTTTGAGCGGTAGGATTAGAAAGCTTGCTATTAGCAGTCCTATTATCCGGAGTCGTAGCCATTTCGTCAGCAAGGGCAACGAGCAAGGCATCAAGCTCGGCCGCTGAATCATGCTGTCCATTTTTACTTAAGTAAAATGCATCATCATCAACGATACTGCTGTCTTTTTTCTTGCCGATTAGATTCCTTTGATCATCAAAGAAATATAATAACCGTCGCCATGTTATATGTTGGGCAAGATTTTTTACTTGTGCGTGCGCGCGCCATGATGCTAATAGCTGCTCTGTATCGGCGTTATTAATATTTTTAGTATGAGATGTAGAAGAAGCTACCTCTATCTTTGGGCTGTGACTTTCTTCGATGATATTATTTGTTTCGGCATTTGCTTTGGCAACAATGGGCTTCGTATAAGTCGATAATATTGGCTCAGCATTTTGTGATGTAGTGACCAAGTTGCTATCAATAGTTTCATTGGCATCCAGCGCCAACTCCCCTGTCGTCACAAGAGACGCGGGCGTTGGCAAAAACGCCTGTGCTTGCGCGGTCAGTAGCAGTCCAGCTATGGTAAGCGGCAAATGCGCTCGCCTGCCAATGTTTGTTGGCGTGTTTGTTGGCGTACAATCTAGCGCCAAAAGGTTCGAATATTTTGAATATATGGACATGAGTAACATCTCGCACTGTAGGGGTCAGACGCGTAACGCGTTAGAATTCTATCGAATTATTAGAGTGATATGATGTATCACTGTCTTAAAACATTTTAAACAACTTTTTTTAAAGGTTATTTTTAGTTAAATGCGCCATTTATTGATAATAAAATATAACTAATAGTATTTACTGCGCACTTATTATCACATTATAGAAGAGAGTATTATGTCCATAGCATCGCCAATGACTATCCATGCCGGTCGATTATCCGCTGCGACTTGGCTTGCCTCGCCCAACTTTAATAAACGTCCTGAAAATATCGCGATTGATGCTATCGTTATTCACAATATTAGCTTGCCGCCCAATGAGTTTGGCGCTTGTGATGCTGACGGTCTACATTATGTCAAAGCCTTGTTTACCAATCAATTAGACTGGGAGGCGCATCCATATTTTCAAACTATTAAAGGTGCAGAAGTCTCAGCACATTTATTTATAGAGCGAGATGGCGCGATTACCCAGTTTGTCGATTTTAACGAACGCGCGTGGCATGCTGGGCGCTCCAGCTACTTGGGTCGCCCTGAATGTAATGATTATAGCATTGGCATTGAGCTTGAAGGCTCAGATTTTGTGTCCTTTAGCGCGGCTCAATACGAAACACTTGCCAAAGTTATCGTCGCTATCTATGACGCTTATCCAAAAACTCGTAGGCATCTTACTGGTCATAGTGATATCGCGCCCGGTCGCAAAACTGACCCCGGTGATTATTTTGAATGGACAAAGTTGCGAGAGATGGTTACCCGCCATATTGCAAGTCAGTCATCACTTTACAACCAAGATTGAGTAAACACTCTTATTAAAATTTCTGTAAACGACAGATGTTATTCCACATTCAATCCATTTATCAGGACAATGAAAGTGCTATAATCCGTCAGTTTTTCAACAATGCTACATTAGCAAACAACCATCAGCAAACAAATTAGCAAAATAGGTTCTCATGGCAAAAAGTCGGTTATTTCGTTCAACCATGGTGGTCAGTAGTATGACCATGCTGTCGCGTATCTTAGGTTTGGTGCGTGATGTCGTCTTGTTAGGCGTCTTTGGCGCCGGCGGTCTGATGGACGCCTTTTTGGTCGCCTTTAAGATTCCCAACTTTTTACGCCGCCTATTTGCCGAAGGGGCCTTTAGCCAAGCGTTTGTTCCTGTACTGTCTGAATATAAAGAAAAATATAGTTTAGAGCAGGTACAGATTTTAGTCAGTCGCACGTCAGGGGCGCTATTGCTAGTATTATCAATGCTGACGGTCGTGGTGATATTAATCGCCCCTTGGGTAGTGACCTTATTTGCCCCAGGCTTTGCTGATCAGCCCGATAAATTTGCTATCACTGCTGAATTGCTGCGCCTAACCTTCCCTTATTTATTGTTTATTTCTATGACCGCTTTTGCCAGCGGTATTTTACAAAGCTACGGGCGTTTTGCCGCGCCCGCCTTTGCGCCTGTTTTGCTAAATCTATGTATGATTGGTGGTGCTCTAGTGTTTGCGCCGATGTTTGATGTGCCTATTATGGCGCTGGGTTATTCCGTCGCTATCGCAGGTTTATTGCAGTTATTGATACAACTACCACAGCTCTCGCAACAAAAACTACTGGTCGCCCCAAAAATAGACTTTCAACACGAAGGCGTGCGCCGTATTTTGAAATTGATGCTGCCGGCTATTTTTGGCGTTTCTGTCACCCAGATTAATTTGCTGCTCAACACCGTATTTGCCTCATTAATGATTGGCGGTTCGGTTTCTTGGTTATATGCTGCTGAGCGTATGAGCGAGTTGCCACTTGGCTTAATTGGGGTGGCAATCGGTACGGTTATTTTACCAAGTCTATCGAAAAGTGAAGCGCAAAAAGACGACGTCAGCTTCAAAAAGACCATCGACTGGGCAGCGCGCTTAATTATTTTGGTCGGCGTACCGGCATCGGCAGCACTGTTTATACTCTCTGACGTACTCATGCAAGCGCTGTTTTTACGTGGCGAATTTACCCTACGCGATGCACAAATGAGCTCACTGGCGCTAAAAAGCATGGCAGGCGGCATCTTAGGTTTTATGTTAATTAAAATCTTCGCGCCCGCCTTTTTTGCCCGTCAAGACACCAGAACGCCAGTCAGAATCGGTATTATCTCCGTCTTTGCCAATATGATTTTTAGTGTGATTTTTATCGGTATCTTTTATTTCTTAGATATGCCGCTACATGGTGGTTTGGCATTGGCAACGACGGGTGCGGCATTTGTGAACGCAGGCTTGTTATATTACTTCTTGCATAAGCGCGAGATTTTCCGCTTTGGCAGTCATTGGAAAAAGCTGTTTGGCCAGTTTGGGCTTTCTACCGCCTCTATGGTTGCGGTGCTTTATGTCATGCTGCCCTATTTCCCAACCAATGATGCGCAGTGGAAACGTATCGTTGCGCTGCTGATTATGTGCGTCGTTGGTGCGGTGGTTTATGGCGTCGTGCTACTAGCAACAGGTTTCCGTCCGCGCCAGCTAAAGCATGGTTAAGCACTTATTATTAAGCACTCGTTGTTAAGCACTGAACAACGCTTTAACTTACCAAACCAAAACAAGCTAGGTATGAGAATTGACAGTGAATGCGGCTGATAGTTGCCATAATTACTACTAAATACATAATTTTGGGGACTAACATGACGATTAAATCACCAACTTCACAGACAGCTTTATCAACAACCTTGTCACGCTTACCAAGTTTACTGACTGTTGGCATCCTGTCTACTGGACTACTTTTAAGTGGTTGTAGCAATAATGATAAGGGCGACACTGAGACTGCTGTCAATAATAATGAAGACACTACAGCAATCACTGAAACATCTAATGACACTGTGGCTGACGAAGCAAAATCATTGGGTACGGATAATATGAGTGAAGATGCGCAAGTAACAGATAGCACTCAAGATAAAACCATCATCACGAGCGATAATATCAATCCAGTAACTGCTGATAGTAAGCAAAAAAGCTTGGTGACCAATCCAACTCAAAATGGCACGCCAGAAGATACGGTTAAAAAAGCATTAGACAGTTTGTATTATGGCGACGCTAAACAAGCTGCAACGTATTATAAAGTCGACATGGCGAACTTTGAGGAAGAGCTTGCCAAAACGCAATCCGCATTTCAGCAAACCGTTGATGGTGTGACTTTTACTGATACTAAATACAACGATGATAAAACCCGTGCAACCATCACTGGTGAGATTATGTTAAGAGGTCAAAGTAAGCCTGCGCCATTGACTTATGAGCTACAAAAAATCGACGGCAAATGGAAGATTTTAGGATAAGGTATCTGACTGCTCTTCGTTAAATATCTTTTATCTGGCATGGTTACTGGTCACTGCTATCTTCATTAGTCATCGCTATTTTAATTGGTCATTACTATCGGCAATGACCGCTTTACCAAGCATCACGACATCGGCAATAAAACCCTCCATATCACAAACCTTTGGCATATAGCCCCACTGCTCAAAGCCAAGTTTACGGAACAATCCTAAGCTTGGCTGATTGTGCGCAAAGATAAGCGCAACCACGTTATGGATACCTAAGCTCGGCGCTTGCGTCAGCATCCAGCGGGTCAAAAAGCTGCCCAATCCTTGACCATGATACTCTTGATGTAAGTAGATACTAATCTCCGTGCTGATATGATAAGCGGGCCGTGTATATAAATCGCTAAAGCTGCCCCAAGCGACGATTGGCGATACCGTTTCTTCGACACTTACCTTTGCATCTTCAACCACAGCTCTAACAATATAAATAGGTCGCGTGGCACTATTTATATGCTCATCAAACCAACCTTGCCGCTCTGCGCAAGTCACGGGTGTGAGATTAGCGGTTGCTTGCTTGCCGGCGATACTTTGGTTATAAATGGCTAAAATTGCGGGTAAGTCGTCTTGACTGGCGAGCTGCACTATAAAGCGCTCGTTAAGTTTATAGACGGCTGATGTAGGCTGTATAGAGTCATAGCCATTATCATAATCAGTCGTAGAGACAGCAGCAGGCATAGCGTTTCCATCATGAATATTCATAGATAATAATAAAAATAGGGATAAGTGATTAATAGACGTTTAGCTGTTAGCATGGTTGTTTGATTAACAACAGACTATAGGATGTTAGTAGGGCTATTTTACTTTATAATGGCTGCTTTTAGACACATCTGTTTTAAAAGTTTGTTTTAGTCGCGGTGTGTTTTTCATTTTTTATTGGTCTTATCTATCATAGCTGACATTTATGAACACCTATTTTCTTGAGCAACTGATGGCGTTGCCAAACGCTTTACCGGCCGATAGCAGCCCAGTAGCGTTGCCGCCCTGCGTACTGACTATTGGTAACTTTGATGGCGTCCATTTAGGTCATCAAGCGATGCTGTCGCAAGTGCGTGAGCTTGCCAAAGCGCAAAATCTTGGCTCGGCTGTCATGATATTTGAGCCGCAACCGCGTGAGTTCTTTGCGCCAGCGACCGCGCCTGCTCGCCTCACCAATCTTGCCGAAAAGCAAGCTTTGCTGGCAGAATACGGCATCGAGACGCTGATTGTTGCCAGCTTCGATAGCGATTTTCGCTCGCTATCAGCGCAGGCATTCGCCGATATTTTGGCACTGCGCCTAAATGTCCAAGCCTTGGTATTGGGTGATGACTTTAAATTTGGTCATGACCGTACTGGTGACAGTCAGTTTCTACGCGATTATGGCTTAGAGGTGACCAATCTGCACACCGTTATCGATGATAAAGGTAAAGGCGCGCGCATTAGCTCGACGCGTATCCGAGACTTATTGATGGCAGGCGATATCGATGCGGCTAACGCCCTACTGGGTCGTGATTATGCGATGACAGGCGTCGTCATTGGTGGTGATAAAATCGGTCGTACCATGGACTTCCCTACTGCAAACGTTGATTTAAAACGCATTAAACCTGCCTTACATGGTATTTTTGCTGTCGATGTTGTTAGTCTCGATGACAATGGCAATGTCATACCAGATGGTCTAACCGCACTCACTGATAATGAAAACTCAGGAGTGAAAGGTCTACGTCCGCATAGCTTATTTGGTACTGCCAATCTTGGTATCAGACCGTCGGTAGATAAAGAACATGATTGGCGCTTAGAAGTACACTTTCCTAAGCTGCAAGCAGACTTATACGGCTTAACCTTGCAGGTACGCTTTTTGCATTATTTGCATGGTGAGCGCCATTATGAAAGTTTAGAGGCGTTAAAAGCAGGCATTCATAATGACGTGATTGATTTACTTGAATGGCGTGCTCAGCAGCCTGATTAAATAGATAGCTATCATTATCAGACCGATAATAAAAAAACCCACAGCGTTCATAACGTTTGTGGGTTTTATTTACGGTACTACTTTTTATGTCTATACTTTATTATTTTTAGGCTTCAGGATGTAAACGTACATTTAATTCGTCAATAGTCTCTACCCAAGCCGCATCCTTAAACCATTCTTCTTTTAAAAAAGCGCGTTGATTGTCGTTCCAAATATGCGCATCGGTGAGCTCTTCTTCTTTGGCCAATTTATTCTTTTCAATAAATGCATCTATTGCTTCATCTGAGCTATCCAGCCCCAATTGCGCAAAAAGTTCATTCATACTATATTCTGGTTCACCCAACATACCTTTTCTCCTTAAATGATACAGATTTAATTGTGTTTATTGTTTGGATTTACCACTTTATTGTAGCAAGCTTTATTTGAATAGCTGTAAATCAACGTTTAGCTAACGTTATCAATTGTATTGTCTATTATTTAAGCCACAAAAAAGCCCTCTAATAAGAGGGCTTTTTAGCTTAACGATTATTTAGCTTCATGCTTATATATTAGCTTTAGCAAATTGATTGCTTAAGGAAGCAGGTGTGCTACGGCATCACGCTCTTCGCTAAGCTCTTGCTCGGTGGCTGCCATTTTCTCTTTTGAGAAATCAGATGAGACATCAACGCCGTCTACGATAGACCAGTCGCCATTCTTGCAAGTCACTGGGAATGAGTAGATTAAGCCTTCAGCAATACCGTATTCGCCGTTTGAGTAAACGCCCATAGAAACCCAATCGTTCTCATCGCTACCAAGAGCCCACGTACGCATATGCGCGATGGCAGCGTTGGCAGCAGAAGCGGCAGATGACGCACCGCGAGCTTTGATGATAGCAGCGCCGCGTTGTTGTACTTCTGGGATATAGGTGTTTTCGTACCAATCACGGTCAACCAAATCTAACGCTGGTTTACCGTTAACAGTCGCAGCCGTTAGGTCTGGGTACTGAGTTGATGAATGGTTGCCCCAGATAATCATTTTTTTCACGTCATTGACAGTGCTGTCTGTTTTACCAGCCAACTGGGCGATGGCACGGTTGTGGTCTAGGCGCGTCATAGCAGTGAAGTTGCGTGGATCTAGGTCTGGTGCATTGCGCTGAGCAATAAGAGCGTTGGTGTTGGCAGGGTTACCGACCACCAATACTTTTACGTCACGGCTAGCAACATCGTTCAATGCTTTACCTTGCGCTGAGAAAATCGCCGCGTTGGCTTCTAGCAAATCTTTACGTTCCATGCCTGGGCCACGAGGACGCGCGCCAACCAATAGTGCATAGTCGACGTCTTTAAAGGCAACAGTTGCATCATCAGTTTGCACGATGTCTGCCAATAATGGGAATGCACAGTCTTCTAATTCCATGACCACACCCTTTAGGGCGTCAAGAGCTGGCGTGATTTCAAGCAATTGCAAGATAACTGGCTGATCTTTACCTAGCATTTCACCAGATGCAATACGAAATAACATAGCATAGCTGATATTACCAGCGGCACCAGTGACGGCAACACGTAAAGGCTGTTTCATTGACATTGAATACTCCCTAATTATAGATTAGATAATTCACAATTCTAATGGATGGTTGTAATAGATGGTTTTGATTGATGAATATCGTTTGAGATAGCGACCTGCTCGCTGAATATAGCAGTCATAAACCGTTCACTAGTGTAGCACCTCAGCCTATTAACCGTCTAGAGAAAGCGCGAACGCGTTTGCGGACAATACAAATTATATTGTTACATTTTATACAGATAGATAATGAGATTTTTGGCACAACATTAGAGGAATAAGGCGTTAGAGGAACTTCAAGAAAGGTGCAAAAGAAGTATTAAAAGACGACGAAAAAGCGTTTTAGACAGAATAATGGCTAAGATTTTGAGGGAGTTATAAGAAAAATTGCCTATATTTTTGCCATTTGTACTTTACTGTTTTATTCATTAAAGGCAGAAAGAAGGTGGTTAATGCGCAATAACTCAATGTCAAAATAGAATTATTTTCCGCCTGAAATAATAAACTTACTACCGCAGTTGTCGACGACATTGCTACAAGTGCCGAATGAGCTGCCTTCATAACATACGTGCACATCAGTCAATACCATTTGCCGGCGCGTGCCTACCTGACAAATCAAATCCACGCTATTCGCTGACATACCATTATTCAAGCGGGTCATCTGACCGACAAAGCGCGATTTTAACACCGTATAGCTGTTGCCTGTATTTAACTCATTCGGTAGCTTTAAGTCGCCAGCATAATTGGTAATTTGGCGAAAATAACTACTGGCGCTAAGAGGGCTACAAGCGCCATAGCGTTGCCATGCTTGGGTACGCACCGTGGTATCAGGCATGATACGGTTGACAACTTTTAATTGTAAGGGCGTCAAGCGTGGCTCACTGCCACGGCCGCAGCGCTCGCCATAGCCCATATCGAGACCTGAAACGGTAAGCGAATAGCCTTCTAAACACTGACGCATACGTGCGCGCGTTGGCTGTAAGCTACATAACGCTGGCGTCATCTCAATCATCAACACTCGCTGACCCGGTTTACTGGCATTCGCCGCTTGGGCTGGCAGCGTTATTGCACCCTGCAACAATAGCAAAGCGCTTATACCAAGTGCAGCATTACCTTTATTGTCATACTTTGTACGTAACCAATATTTATGAAAATGCTCTGATAGCGCTGTCTTTGACATCGAGCCCACCTTTGTCTGAAGAGTTAATTGACGCTTAGCTTGCGACGATATGGGCAACTTGAAATATTTTTTAATCATAAGAAGTTAAAGCATCTAGCAATGACGAATAGGAGCTTTTAGGATTCATTAATTTCCACAATCCAAACTAAGACACTGATCACATTAGGTCGCTCGAAAGTATTTAGCCTTCTGGGAGTGAGTCCGCAGGCTGGGAGTGAGCCAACAGAAAATTCAGACGGAAACTCAAACAATGGTAGCAAATTGCTTTTTTTAATCTATAGCAGAAACGTAAACATGGATTTGTGAAGCGATTACTGCTGTTAAACTAGCGCCATAAAAAAGCCATTAACAGCGAGCAATTAATGGCTTTTTAAGAAAACAAAGAGAATTAGAAGGCGGCGGGAATGGTTCCCATGCGCTGACTGATAGGCTGACCGCGACCTAGCAAACTGCTATAGATGGTGGCGTTTTCCATTACATGCTTGACGTAATTGCGCGTTTCAGGAAAGGCAATCGACTCGACATATTGGTCGGCCGCAAGTGAGCCATAAACTGGCTGCCAACGTTTGGCATTGTTGGGTCCGGCATTGTAACCCGCTGTGGCCAAAACTGGCTGGCTGTTCAATTTACCAAAGATATCGCCCATATACCAGGTGCCATAACGGATATTGGTATCGCCACTATTGGCACGGCTGGCGCTATAAGTTTCGCCCAAATTACGTGCGATATATTTAGCGGTATCAGGCATGACTTGCATTAGCCCGCTCGCGCCAACGTTTGAGCGCGCCGACGAGACAAAACGACTCTCTTGACGCATGATGCCATACGCCCATGCCGGATCGATACCAGCCGATTGACTATGGCGCACGACCGCCGATTGGTGCGGCATCGGATGTGATAGAGCCAAGTTATTTACCGTATCAGTATTATCAATGGCATAAATTGCTCGATCGAGCCAACCGATATCATAGGCTTGACGCGCGGCCGCAATAATCAAATTATTATCGCGATTGTCACGTGCTTTTTTCACCGCCCAGTTCCACTCGCGATTGGCATAAGCGCGGCTGGCATCGGCATTATATAGAGCAAACGCCCGTGCAAAGTGCGGGTTTTGCATGACGCGGGCGCGCTCAGTGCTACTAACGTTAGGCAAATTACTGCCACCTAAGCGGCTGGCATCAAAACGTTGACCGACTTTATCCTTGGCCATCAAACCATAGTATTCATTGCTTTTTGCAAGATTTTGATACATTTTTTTGGCAGTGTTGCGTTTGTTGGCATCACTTGATTGCTCATAAGCACGCGCCAACCAATATTGCCATTGATTGGTTTTTTGCGTTTCAGCATCCATTTTCGAGATGGCTTCGACCACATCATCCCAACGACTAAAACGAATCGCCGCCATGGCATAATATTCGGCTTCTTCAAAGCTAAAATCATTATCTAAGCTATTACGGAACCAATCGACCGCTTCCACATTAAAACCATCGTCAGTATTGTGGTTCATACGCTGAACGCCAAGAATGCGATAAGCATAGCGACGGGTGTCATCGTTTAATAACTTCGCTGCACGCTGATTGTCTTGTTTCACATCAAAATCTAATTGTAGCGCTGCCTCACGGTAGGACTTTTCTGCCAAGCGCCCCATGGCATACAAATACAGATATTGATTCATCTGACTGTTTGGCTCGCGAGCAAAACGGCTAAAAAATGCTGAGGGATTGAGCTGAATTTCACTTAACGACGAGTAAGGAATCGGTGTACCCAACTTTGATGACAAAGCCATAATGTCGCCGGTCTTGCCTTTACGCAGCATACGTTTAAGGCGCGATACCCTATCTTGATTGCTAATCAGCGCATTATTATTCATCTCTAGCGCCAATTGATCGCACAGCGCTGGCTGTTTTTTGGTGGTTAGCCAGACATCGGACTTGGCCGCCATCGCGCGCATGCTATCGCCGCCATTGTTAAAGCCAAGGGCAACGGCGCACTTTTCACTGTCATCAGCATTGGTAATGAGATTTGCCACTTGGCGTACGGCGGCATAATCATTGGAACCCGCTTTGGTTTCTGCAAAATCGGCAACCAGCTTTTCTGCCATTACCGTCTCTGGATACTGACGGGCAAACTGTGTAACCGCCGCTGGGCTTTGTGAGTTTAGGTCCAAGTTCATACGCCAATAAGGCGGATACATAGCAAATAAACCGCCACTCATCTCCTGCCCATAATTATAAAGCGCGTTGACATCACCGCGTTCTGCGGCGATAGCTGCTGCTGTAAATGAGCTTGCGCCACTATCGGCTTGGTAACCGCTGTTTGCTTGATAATTGCTGTTTGGCTGTGAGCTTGGCGCTTGATAGTTATCAGGTTGATAGCTTTGTGGTTGATAGTTGTCCGGTTGGTAGCTGCCTTGTTGCGGATAACTATTGACATTACTACTGGTATTATTACCCCAAGTAAGCTCAGCATAAGCCCCTTGCGACAATACCAGCGCGCCCATCGCCGTTGCCACACTCAGCACACTGGTTTTTAGCATCGTTGTTTTATGGTTTTTAGGCATATGATTTTGATAATTGGCATCTTTATCCTTGATACTTTGAGCAACTTGCGGCTTTGACATACGGACTCTCTTTATAATAAGTCTAAATAATTTGGCTAAATAAACAGTTTAAGTCTAGGCTTGAAATGAGATTTTTCACCCTGCTTAAAACGCTCATTTAAACAATAGTGCGGATATGGTTGTCTGCATCATACTATACTCGTTGCACATTCAACCATCAGCTTTACTTTTCGTTAATAAATTGGATAGCCATGCGTAACACAAAGGTGTTACGGCGCTTTTACTAGGCTTAATTGTGCTAAAAGCCTTTATCTGAGTGATGGTAATAGATAAGCAATTGATACTATTATAAATAATCAAATGGTGTCAACAGTTTAAGCCCATGCTAACTTTTCACATTGATGCCAGATTATGATAAAATACGCCACCGGTTAATCGCCTACCTCGCTATATTTTTAGTCAATCATGGACTTCGCTTATGAGTGTTACTGTATTTAATCCCCGCATCGATGACGCTGCTGTTGAGAACAGGGTTACTGCGCCTGCCGTTACGGCACTCGAAGCGTCAAACTCTGTTCAAGCGTTTACTGCCCAAACTCCAGTCAATGGCAGTGGTACGCCGAAAAAAGTCTTTGTTACCACTCAAGGCTGTCAGATGAACGTCTATGACTCTGGCAAAATGCTTGATGTATTGGGCGATTCACACGGTATGGAAGTCACCCACAATATCGACGAAGCCGATGTGCTACTAATGAATACTTGCTCAATTCGCGAAAAAGCGCAAGAAAAAGTGTTTTCAGAATTGGGGCGCTGGCGCAAATTGAAAGAAAAACGCCCTGATCTGGTTATCGGTGTTGGCGGCTGCGTGGCCTCGCAAGAAGGCGATAATATCCAAAAACGCGCGCCTTACGTGGATATGGTTTTTGGGCCACAAACCTTACACCGTCTGCCAGAGCTGTATGACCAGTCGCATGAGCAACGTTCTATCTCGCCTAAAAACCGTATCGGTACGGTGGATGTGTCATTCCCAAGTATCGAAAAGTTTGATTTTTTACCAGAACCAAGAGTAGAAGGGTTTAAAGCCTTTGTATCTATCATGGAAGGTTGCTCAAAATATTGCTCATTTTGCGTGGTGCCTTATACGCGCGGAGAAGAATTGTCGCGTCCGCTTGATGATGTCTTGGCAGAGATTGATAGCCTCGCTGCCCAAGGTGTGCGCGAAATTAATTTACTGGGTCAAAACGTCAATGGCTATCGCGGCGAAAAAGACGACGGCAGTATTTGCCGATTCGCTGAGCTCTTGCATTATGTCTCGCATGTCGATGGTGTCGAGCGCATTCGCTATACCACCAGCCATCCGCTAGAGTTCACCGATGATATTATCGATGCTTATGCCAAGTTGCCAGAGCTGGTGTCACACCTGCATCTACCGGTTCAAAGTGGCTCAAATGCTATTTTGGCGGCGATGAAACGCAACCATACCATTGATGTTTATATCAATCAGATTAATAAGCTCAAAGCCATACGCCCTGACATTCACCTATCGAGTGACTTTATCATTGGCTTCCCTGGCGAGACTGATGAGGACTTTCAAGATACCTTAAACTTGGCAAAAGAATTAAACTTCGATCACTCTTATAGCTTTATCTATTCTAAGCGTCCGGGCACACCAGCCGCAGAATTGCCTGACGATG
This sequence comes from Psychrobacter sp. Sarcosine-02u-2, assembly GCF_002836335.1. Lineage (NCBI taxonomy): Bacteria > Pseudomonadati > Pseudomonadota > Gammaproteobacteria > Moraxellales > Moraxellaceae > Psychrobacter > Psychrobacter sp. Sarcosine-02u-2. Next base: position 69,966 of record NZ_PJBX01000173.1, read on the forward strand.
TGAGTTTCGCAACCAAAAAAGCACGCTTGGCAGAATTTCAAAAGGTTATTATCGATTCAACCCTTGCCAAAACCCATGAAATGGTCGGCACTACCACTCGCGTCTTGGTCGAGCAAGTGGCCAATCGTCATCCTGATTGCTTAATCGGCACAGCAGACAATACCCGTACCGTGATGTTCCCTTTTGACGTTGATAAAGTAGATGAACTACTGGGTAAAATCGTCAGTGTACGCGTGACCGATTTTGTCAGTCCGCATATGGTAAAAGGCGAGCTTATCGAGGTATTGGCTTAACCCTTTATAAAAAACTGTATAAATAAAAAAGCCGCTCTCTATTTAAGTAGGGAGCGGCTTTTTTGTGCGTGGATGTTAAAATTGATTGTCTTTACTGCGATAACCAATCGGTCTTCCGCAATTGCTGCTTGGTTTCGCGGCGACGTTTTTTGCGCACGATATCAATATCTTCTTTTCCATGAATACCGCCTTTTTTGAGCAGTGGATTTAGCGCCAGATAATTTCGCGGTTTTATAGCACCAAGTAAGTTTTGATTGGCTGTGGCATCTTGCTGTTCCAGCTGCCGTTCAATCTGTTTGGCCTTTTTTAAGGTTTGTTTTAAGCTCATATTGTTACCTATATTTTTAATATCTCTAAATCTGTTTTGCAAAACCAACTAACCCTTAATGCACATGACCTGTTTAAGCGTATGCACCACTTCGACTAAGTCGGCTTGGTTGGCCATCACTTCTTCAATGTCTTTATAAGCACCGGGTATCTCGTCGATGACCCCTTTGTCCTTACGGCACTCAACGCCTTCGGTTTGCGCTTTGAGCTCATCAATGGTAAATGCCCGTATGGCTTTGCCTCGGCTCATTTGTCGCCCTGCGCCATGCGAGCACGAGCAAAACGACTCATCATTGCCAAGACCTCGGACGATAAAGGATTTTGCGCCCATAGAACCGGGAATAATCCCCAGCTCACCTTGGTAGGCACTGATAGCGCCTTTACGCGTGACATAGACTTGCTCACCAAAATGCATCTCTTCGTTGACGTAGTTATGATGGCAATTGATGGCTTCTTTGGTCAGCTGAAAACGTGGCAACCCCGCTTGTGGTGACTGCATGGCTTTAATGACCAAACGCATCATCTCACGGCGGTTTTCTAGCGCATAATCCTGCACCCAGCCTACCGCCTCAACATAATCAGCAAAACTATCAGAGCCTTCAGCAAAGTAAGACAAATCCCGATCTGGCACATGACCAAAGCGCGATTGACGCTCTTTTTTGGCAAGATTAATAAAGTACTGACCAATACAATTACCAATGCCGCGACTACCAGAATGCAGCATGACCCAGACATCATTGTTTTCATCTAAGCACAGCTCAATGAAATGATTGCCACCACCCAATGTGCCAAGTTGCTTTGCCCACGTACGCTCAAAGCCTTTGAGCATCTTGAGCAAACCTGGATGCTTATCAGTAATCGGTTTTAAGCGTTTACCTAACGGATCAAGCGTTGAGTTTTTGGCTTGGATTTGTTTGTGCATATTAAAGCCAACTGGCACTTGCTGCTCCACTACTGAGCGTAATGCCCTTAAACTATCAGGTAAATCGCTTGCCGTCAGAGACAAACGCACCGCGTTCATACCGCAGCCAATATCAACACCGACTGCAGCCGGAATGATGGCGGATTTGGTTGGAATCACACTTCCAACGGTAGCGCCTTTGCCAACGTGTACATCAGGCATCACCGCGATATGCGAATGTACAAACTCCAGCTGAGCCAAATTACATAACTGCTGCATCGCCTCTTGCTCAATATCCGTGGTGTAAATCTTGACCGGTACGCCAGATTTACTATTTTCATTTAATACTAATTGAATACTCATAATATATTATTTCCATTTTATTATTTTAATCACCATACAAAATATATTTTAATTTACCTATTCTGTTAACTTTATAAGTTACTTATTGATTACCATTAAGTAAAACACTCAATAAGTTATTTTTCATAAGAAATAGACAATAAAATACTGCTTCTTTATTAATTAAAAAATCAATAAAAATGTATGATTAATTTATGATGGACGTTTTAAAAAGAAGTTTTACGCTACCAAAATATTCAGCTTAAAAATGAAAGCTTAGATAGCACACACATAAATAGTTATTTACTAAATAATAGCGTGAGCTGAGCGAGAATATTAGTGATAATAGTAAGGTAGAATTTCGAATAAACAGCTAATAGCAAACGCGAAAATGCCGTGCACGATTACGAGCTATGTTGACATAGCGCACTTAGAAGAGGGATAGAGTGAGTAGATATAGAAGGCTATGCGTTGATATCAATAAACAAGATATCACTCAATAGCTTATATATAGATTCAGCCAAACCTTTTCGAAGTCGTCATTGCTGTCATGCAGTTTATACGTTCAATCTTTGAAAACGTCTTAATGTTTAAATAGGACACGATGATTCCTCCGTAGGTTGTGGCCAATGTCAGAGCAACAATAGCAGATTAATTGGGATAATGTAGCACCTATGAAAGATAAGCGCTATAAACCAATGGGATAATAATAACGATTTAACAAATAAAGTCAATAATTAATTTAATTATATAAAAATTTTCTAGAAAACGTATCACTTTTTAAAAAATCACGTTAAACATAAACTTGATTAATTCCTAAGCCAAGAAACTATTTAACACCTCAGCCAATAACGCCGCGGCAATTAAAATAAATATCACCCCGCAACCGCGATTGAGCCATGCCAAACGCTCACCAACATCAAGCCAACCAGCCAGCTTTTTACCGCCAATGGTATAAATCAGCTGCCAAATCGTCTCGCTCAAAAACAACCCACAAGTCAGCATAATATACTGCGGCCACAGCGGCGCGCTAAAATTGATAAATTTGGGAAAAAAGGCGGCAAAAAACAATATCGCTTTTGGATTAGACAGTGACACCCACATGCCCGTTCGAAACAATAACCAATCGCTAGGCGGCGCTTTAACAGCAGCGCTCGAAAGCGAGCGCGGCATAGGCTTATCTGCCATTTCTGTAGTCGTATTTAGCTCTTTATTAACTTCTGTACTCAGCTCGCTGGCATCACTCATCAAGTTGCTACTGGCACTATCGCGCCACGATGCAACACCCAGATAAATAAGGTAAATCGCACCAACGGTCTTAATCACTGTTAATAACCATGGCGATTGACGGCTGATAACATCGAGTCCAAGGAGCGTTGACAGCAGTAAAATAAACAGCCCAAGGCTTAAACCTGCTAGCGTCCATAAGGTACGCTTGACGCCATAATTAAGGCCGTACTGAAAGGCCAGTAGCATGTTTGGACCGGGGGTCGCTGAGATAAAAAACGTACTTGCAAAAAATACCGCAAACAGATGCCAAGACATCAACGAACCCCTACTTTTTTATAAAAATTTAAATAATGCGTGTACCATGTTGAAAAGCATACGCCATGTTGAAAAAATAAACACCGCCATAGAGACGGTGTATGTCATGCGCATCTATATTGCAATAAAATTGCTTGTTGGCTATTTTATCAATTAATAGCACAGCTGTTTAGCAGCTTTTGTAAAAACTCATCACAACGTGCCATTTCACTTAACGCGACATATTCATCGGCTTTATGCGCTTGCTCAATGCTACCAGGACCGCAAATAATCGTTGGGATGCCGCTATTAGTAAACTGACCGCCTTCAGTTGCATAAGCGACTTTATGACGTGTATCGTCACCGGTCAGAGCGATAATTAATGCTTGTAGCTCAGCGCTGTCGCTATCGGTCATCGCTGGCACACTTTCTTCTTGTAGCAGCTCAATGCCAGTATCGGCAGCACGTGCTTGCATTTGAGCGCTGAGCTCTGCAACTTTTGCCGCAATCGGTACGAGGATATCGTCTTGTGTCATATGCGGTAGATTACGATAATCAAAGGTAAATTCACACAGATTAGGGACGATATTGGTCGCGGTGCCGCCTTGTATGGTGCCAACAGACAATGTCGAATAAGGCACATCAAACAGCGCATCGTTATCGCTTCGATGACTAATCTCTTGGGCCAATTCATCGACATAACCAATCAAACGACTGGCATAGCTAATGGCGTTGACACCTTGGGCAGTCAATGACGAATGCGCAGACTTGCCATGAACACGGCAACGGTAAACCGCGATGCCTTTATGCGCTACTACCATCGTCATGTTAGTCGGCTCGCCAACGATACAGTAATCAGGCGTAATACCGCGCGCTTTCAAATCTGCCAAAAGTAGCGGAGCGCCCAAGCAGCCCACTTCTTCATCGAACGACAATGCCAAATGCAATGGGCGACGCAATTGACCTGCGTTAGAGAGTTTTACCGCTTGCGGCAATAGTGTCAGCGCACAAGCAATAAAACCTTTCATATCGCAAGCACCGCGACCAAAAATCTTGTCACCACGAATGGTCGCGGTAAACGGCTCCGACGTCCAGTCTTGCCCATCGACAGGCACGACATCGGTATGACCCGATAGTACCAGACCATGATTCACTTCATCGGCGTCTTTTCCCGCTGGCACCGTAACGAATAAATTGGCTTTATTTTTAGTATCATTAAAGGTTAAATCTACCGTTAAGCCCAATTGCTCGCAATACGCTTTCACATCGTCAATCAACGCTAAGTTTGAATGGCGACTGACCGTATCAAACGCAATTAATCTTGTTAGCCAGTCAATACTGTCATTTGGATAATTGCCAATAGAATAATGAGTATTGGGCGTTTCTCGTTCTGCAACGTTATCGTAATTTTTTAGCGTCATAAGACTTCCTTATCGTACTAAGATAAAAAGGCACAGCTTTTTTAATAAGCGTAATAATGAAGACACGCCCTAGCCTTTTTAAGCAGATTTTTTATTTAAGTTTTTTACTTATTTTTTTGAAATGAGCGCTGCTGTAGGGCTCTGATTTCTTCATCTAAACCGGCAATCGGACCTTCGACGGGCACATTCGGTGCGACTTCTTGGATACTTAATGAATGGATGGGCGATGTTGAGCTCACACCCATCTCGTCCATCCATTTACCGAGCTGTTTTGATGAGCTGATATAGACAATACGACCCAGACCAGCCCACGCATGTGCCGCTGAGCACATGGCGCAATGCTCACCCGAGGTATATACCACGGCTTTTGCCCGCGCCTCAGGGGTCATATTTTGAGCGGCCCACTTGGCGACAGCAATTTCAGGATGGTAAGTCGCATCAACCGTATTGGCACGATTACGATCTTCACATAATATAGTGCCATCACCATCGACCAACACGCTACCAAACGGCGCATCGCCCGCCTCTAATGCTTCAACAGCAAGCTCAATGCAGCGGCGTAAATAAACCATCTCATTATCAGTAGTCATCATATCCCTTTTATTATTTTGGATAGCTATCCAATAGCCAAGTACCATTTCTCTGGCATCAATCTCAGCTATTTCTCATTCCCTTTATCCTATCATGTTAATTATGATGGGCGGTTTTGATTCATCACATCAACGACCGGCGGCATCGGTTTAGGCAACCTACCTTCTGTTTGTAGCTCTTTGGTGGTTTTGGCATCGATAGCCAAGCCAGCAATCAGAGCAATATCTTTCACAGGTTTGCGTTGACGCGTAGCAAAGCTCACTGGCACCATGCGTGCAAATTCAAAAATATGCAGATAAGACTCTTCGCCACCTTCGAAGTCTTCATCATCTTCTAATCGAATCGCACCAATTTTTGCCAAATCCGACAGCATCTCGTTTTCTTCAGCGCTTAGACCACAATCGGTAATACCAAAACCGGTCATAAAGCCATTTGCCCACTGTTTCAGCGCCATCACGCGCTCGTACAGGTCATGTTCATCATCTGGCACCAGTGGCATATACGCATAAGCATCGTCTTTGTCTTTTAACTGAAAAACGATGTCTTCTGCCTCTTCGGTGAGTAAAGTTAATGCGGCATCAGGCAGCGGCGCAAAGCTCAGCTCTTCAAACACCTTTGCCCAAACTGGCTCATCAGGAGCATTACAGGCGGTCATCAGGCCCGTCATCAAGCCGTGTACCTCGCTGATAGACACGTCCGTCCAGTCATCAAACGCAGCCAGCCAAGTATTCCAGCCAGAGATATTGTCATTCATAATAGATGTCCTAGTGATTGATTAATAGTGGTAAATACCAACAGACACCGCCCGATATGATTCATAAAGCGGCAAGTGATAAAAGTCACAAAACAAAGCGCCATACAATTACTTTGTTGATATAGATATTATGCGGTCACCTATGGCATTATTAAACGCAGAGAACAAAATTCATTTACGCTTACTTGTTAAGGATAAAAACTGACTATGTATGACCAACTTAGAATATTAGAAAAAATGGTACTCGATATTAAAAAGCAGTATCAGCTTGTCAGTGCTGAACTTAGCAGCCTCAAACAACAACCAGTGACTGACCCAAAAGAGCTTACCGCTCTTAAAACCAAGCTCGATAGCAGCTATAGCGAGCGTGATGGTGCCAAAAAACAATTAAACGATCTTGATAAGCGCTACCAAAGCCTTGCCGAAGCGCATCATATGATTGGCGAAGAACAAGACAAATTGCACAAGCAAATCGAGCAATTACAGCATCAAAACCATGCCTTGCAGCAGCGTAATAATGAATTAAAACAGCAGTATAGCGATATTAAGCAGCAAAATAGTGATTTGAAGAAGAAAAATGAATTGGCCGCTGAGCGCACCCAAGTGGTTTTACAGCGTTTGACACGCATTGACCAAGCCGAAAGTTAAGCAGACGTTGATATTCATTATGCTTAACTTGAGCAACTTTGCTGATTAACTTCATCTATTCAGCATTTAAGTTTATTAGGTTTATCAGCACCCTATTTAGAGCAGTGACAGTTAATTATTCACTTTAATGACACATATTGTAGGATTTATCATGACCAATGACCGCGCAAACCCTGTAGAGAGTCAACTGCCAAGCAGTCAGACCAATAACATTCAACCCAAAAACACTCAATCAACAGCCACTCCAGCAAAAGACAATCAAACACAAACCACGCAACCACAAAAAGCCATGCCAAATAATTCGAACCCGCAAAATAACAATGTAAATAGCAATAAGACAACTAATAGTACAGTAAATAGCGTTGCTAAACCTGAAAGCGCTCCTGAACCACAAATTAGAAAGGTCGATGTAGCGATTGCTGGCGTAACCTACCCTATTTTTTGTCCTGTACACGAGCAAGAAGAATTGCGTGCAGCAGTTTCCTATATCAACGACTTTGCTCTAAAGTTAAGAAGAGATGCACCAAGTCTTAGCCAAGAAAACCTACTGGTATTAACCTGCTTAAATTTATATGAAAAAATCCAAACTCATGAAAGAAACGAAGAAGATCGTCTCCAACAAAGCAAACAGTCTGAAGCACTGCTCAACAAAATTATGAAAGATGCGCATTCTGTTCTATAAATTTGCCTCAATACGAAATAGGTATTTTAAAAAGATAAGCGCTTAACTCATCAGAGCTAAGCGCTTTTTTAAATGGTGATAACAGCTTATCGACTTATGATTGACAACTTATGGCTTACAAGTTAGGCATCTGCTTGATAAGTCTTACCGGCGTGAAAATCCGCTTGATGCTCATAGTTGCAAAAGAATAATTTTTTAGGAGCGGCAATATTATTGCTGCTATTACTCTCTAAAGTAGGTGTAGATTCAAGCACACCGCGATACTCAGCCAAACTGTTGCCACAAAAATCACACTGGCGCGGCGTGGTCACATCGCCCTTTTTTGGCATCATGCTTTTTGGCGCTCGCGGGTACATAAACTTATAAAAGCCCCACATCACAGCCCAAATAATAAGAATTACAATGATAACAGCCAACACGGCAGTGCTCCTTTGGATACGTTCTAAGACATTATAAACCTAACGCTGTAGAATAAGCGTATAAAAAACTGGCCATATACAGCCAGTTTTTTAAGTCGTTAATAAATCAAAAGTATAGATGCTCAGCGTGTCATTGAGCTATAACTGTCGAACTATAATGAACAAACTACAGCTGCAGCTCACTGATGTCAGCGACGGCTAAGAATAAGGCGCGCACTTGCTTAAGCAGTGCTAAGCGATTGTTCTTTAACGCTGCATCTTCACTATTGACCATGACATCAGAGAAAAAGTCTGACAAAGGCGCATCCAAACTGACCAGCGTTTGCAATACTTGCGTATAGTCGGCCGTTTCAAGTAGCGGTTTCACCGCCGTTTGCGCTTGCTGAACCGCTTGATATAACGTTTGCTCAGCAGGTTCAGATAATAGCGCTTCATCGACAGTGTCAGCGACCCTTACTTCTGATTTCACTAAAATGTTGGCAACACGTTTGTTTGAATCGGCAAGCTTTTCGGCTTGTGGCAATTCACTAAAGGTTTGCACAGCGCGAATACGCTGATCAAAGTCAAGCGGCATATGCGGGTTAATCGCTTGCACTGCTTGAATGGTATCGACGCTGACGCCCTGCTCAGTATACATCGCCCGATAGCGTGAATTTAAGAACGCCATCACTTGGGTAAAGGTATCGCCCATTTTAGCAATTTTGCTGCCTTCACTGGTGCTATAGCCTTTAATCGCTTGCTCAACGAGCGCCACCAAATTAATCGGTAGTTGTTTTTCAATCAAAATACGCAAAATACCAATCGCTGAACGACGTAAGCTGAATGGGTCTTTTGAGCCCGTCGGTGCTTGGTCAATAGCAAAAATACCAACCAGTGTATCTAAGCGATCAGCCAACGCTAAGCAAATACCAATCGGCGTCTGCGGCAATACATCACCGCTGAACTTAGGCAAATATTGCTCTTGCAGGCTGGCCGCGACGGCTTCAGGTTCATCATTTAAGCGCGCATAATACGTACCGGCGATACCTTGTAGCTCAGGATATTCACCGACCAATGAGCTGGCCAAATCTGCTTTGGATAATATTGCAGCTCGTACCGTTTCATCAACATTAATATCGCGACCTTGCTGCTGCATCAGTGTAGCGATAAAGGCAGCAAGCTTGGCAATACGCTCAGATTTTTCCCATATCGTACCGAGCTTATCTTGGAAGACACGCGTTTTTAGGCTTTCAGTCAAAGCAAATAAAGGCTGCTTTTGGTCTTGCAAGAAGAAAAACTCCGCATCCGCCAAACGCGGACGCACGACTTTCTCGTTGCCTTCGATGATTTGATTCGGGTCTTTTGACTCAATATTGGTGATAAAAATAAAGTAAGGCTGCAATTTGCCTTCCTTATCGGTCAAGCAAAAATATTTTTGATCCGCTTGCATGGTCGAGATAAGCGCTTCTTGCGGCACTTGTAAAAAGCGCGCTTCAAAGTTTGCTCGTAGCGCAATCGGGAAATCAACCAACGCCGTCACTTCATCTAACAAATCTTGCGGCACGATCGGATCGGCATTAACTTCATCGGCTAGCGTTTTGACTTGGTTTTTAATCAACGTTTGACGCTTATCAAAATCCGCCACGACTTTTAAACCATCGAGCAGCTGCTCATAATCGTTAGCATGCGTAATCTCGTGATAGTCAGGACTGTGGAAGCGATGACCGCGCGTTTGCTTGCCAGTTTGATGTCCTTGGATAGTCGCATCAATGACCGCATCATCTTGCATCAATACCGCCCATTGTACCGGACGTACAAACTCATTGCGGCTCGCGCCAGAACGCATACGCTTAGCAATCGGCAAATTATCAAGCGCGGTTTGGAAAATAGTAGGTAGTAACTCAGTCGTCGCTTGACCCTGAATAATCTGCTCATAGCCGACATAATCACCTTTATCGGTGTTGATAGTGATCAGCTCGCTGGCGTCGATACCTAAACCCTTAGCAAAACCCATCGCTGCGCGCGTTGGATTACCATCGCTATCAAACGCCGCTTTAATCGCAGGACCACGTTTTTGCTCGCTACGATCAGGCTGCTTGTCGCTGATACCCTCAATTTGAATCGCCAAACGACGCGGCGCAGCAAAGGCTTTAATACTATCGAAGCCAATTTCAGCTTCATTTAACTGCTCGGTGACACTGGCTTGTAGCGCATCACGTAAAGGTTTTAGGCTTTTTGGAGGTAGCTCTTCACACCCCAGTTCAAATAAAATAGTACTCATGGGATGCTCCTATTTATTATTGTTAGTAGTTTGATTATCATCTGTATTTTCAGTTAGTACATCTTCTTTTGGCAAATACTTATCGAGCGCCGCTTGACGATGCGCTTCATCTGCCAATGGGAAGCCCAATTTGGCGCGTGCTTCGACGTAACCAAAGGCAACTTTACGCGCCAGCGTACGTACACGCAGAATGAAACGCTGACGCTCAGTCACTGAAATCGCACCGCGCGCATCAAGCAAGTTAAAGGCATGCGAGGCTTTTAGTACCATCTCATAGGCAGGTAATGGCAAACCTTCAGCAACCAGCTTATCCGCTTGCTGCTCATAAAAATCAAACATCTGACCCATCATTGGCACATCAGCGTGCTCAAAGTTATAGGTTGATTGCTCGACTTCGTTTTGATGGAAAACATCGCCATAAGTCACGCGACCAAATTCGCCATCTGCCCAGACCAAATCATAGACGCTATCGACGCCTTGTACATACATTGCCAAGCGCTCAAGACCATAAGTAATCTCGCCTGTCACGGGGAAACATTCGATACCGCCTACTTGTTGGAAATAAGTAAACTGGGTCACTTCCATGCCGTTAAGCCAAATCTCCCAACCAAGTCCCCATGCACCCAAGGTTGGCGACTCCCAGTTGTCTTCGACAAAACGCACATCATGTACCAATGGATCAATACCGATAGCGCGTAGTGAATCCAAATACAACTCTTGGATATTGGGTGGATTGGGCTTTAGAACCACCTGAAATTGATAATAATGCTGCAAACGGTTCGGGTTATCACCGTAGCGGCCATCAGTTGGACGGCGCGATGGTTGCACGTAAGCCGCATTCCAGCGCTCAGGACCTAGCGAGCGCAAAAATGTCGCGGTATGAAAGGTACCAGCGCCGACTTCCATATCATAAGGCTGCAAGACCACACAGCCCTTATCAGCCCAGTAGTTCTGTAAGGTAAGAATTAAATCTTGAAAAGTCATCGGCTGAGCGTGTTTTTCTTGTGTCATCGAAGTTGTCGCTTGAGATGTCATAGTTTGGATTGTCATAGTTTGGGGCATGTCATAACGCCACGGTGGAATTGATATTATAAAATAAGATATTGATAGCGCGCGTATGGCCTATTTGGCAACGGCTCTATTTGCCTGCTCACCTTACTAAAAATTGACCATTTTATCTATATTTAGCGCAATTAAATTTGTCTAAATCGCTCAAATAGCCAGTTATTTGCTTGGTTCATCGTCAAAATCTACCTATAAGCATTGTTAAGCCAATAGATATAAAAACAAGATAAAAAAATACCCAAATGCGTGAGCATTCGGGCAGGAGGAAAAGTGTGTCGCAGGCATCCTGATGAGTCAGGCTTTTTGTTTTTTCATGGGCTATTGTTTTTATTCTAGCCTTGTACTTTACATTGTTACAGTTATTCAGATGATTTTGTTTTTAATATTGTGACTTTAGTATTGAGAACTTAATACTCGTCAACTTTTATATTCATCTTAACTTTTTAAGTTTGCCTTTACTGATAAGACTGATTATTTGCTTTAGGCATGATTATCCATAAGATAATATAAATTAAGATACCTGGGACAGCGGCGCTCATGGTGGAGACAATCACAAATAACAATCTAACCCATGTTGGCGACCAACCGACATATTCTGCAATACCGCCCATCACACCCGCGATCATACGATTATTTCTTGAGCGATGTAATTTTGCTAACTTAGCCAAATCAAATACCTCTCTTATTATTTCTATTTATTCTAAATGTATTATTTAACGTTATTCTTATCATTTATTTTAAAACGTTATAAAAATTTATAGCTCTTTTGAACTTAAGAATAAGTATAGCAACTATTGACTTTTTATCTGTTGATGATATAGACGTGCTTTGTGAGTTTATGCTACTTAAGCTTACTCTAAGCTCTCATAATCGCGCCTAAACGCCTGATTTTAAATAACTATTTCAAAATGTTTCATCATTCACTTTGTTTCGCTTATATTACATATTCTGTTACAAGTTTAAAATATTCTCTAAATAATTTAAATATGCTCAGCTTATAAAAACTTCATGACAGAGTGGTATTTAAATGCTTATTGCAATACTTTCTATATAAAAAGCCCTTTCCAAAATAACGCCTATTTACAATAACCTACCTGTAAATCTATCCAAACCTTTATACCATGCTATTAAATCATCAAGGCTTAGGAGATATGAATTGCCACGATGAATCATAACTAAAATAAAAACAGCACATAAGGAAAGCTATGTACGAATCAGGACTAATGATTGGACATTTTGAACCGCTACATTTGGGGCAAATGCGCAGTATATTGGACGCCGTAGGACAAGCAAAGACGCTGCATATTGTGATTATGACGCACCCTGCTCCGCATCCAGACTTTACTATTACCTTGCAAGATAAGGCGCGTTGGCTACAGATGGCGTGCGCAGATTTGCCCTTTATCCATATTCATACCACTGATGAGATTGAGCTGCCGCTGCATGACAGCTTTGCCGATGTAAGCATCGATATTGCGGCTAGCAATGCCAAGCTGCAACGATTGATAGACGCGTTAGCGCTGCCGGCGGACACGGTTTTGTTTGCCGCAGAAAACCATCCATTAGCCCAATCGGACATTTCTGGACAGTTAGTCATGCCAGTAGTCACGACGCCATTGCAATCTGAATTTGATTCTTACGCGATTGCACATAATCCGGTCGCGCACTGGTCGGCGCTGCACCCACAAGTACGCGGCGACTATACCAAAACGGTTGCCATCGTCGGTGGTGAAAGCTCGGGCAAGACGACATTGGTACATAAGCTTGCCAACTATTATGGGGCCGGCTTTGCGCTAGAGATGGGACGGCTGTATGTCGGTACAGATTTGGGCGGTAGCGAGATTGGTTTACAGTATAGCGATTATGGTCCCATTGCTCTCAATCATGCCCAAGCAATCCGCGCTGCCGCTGCTAGAGCAACAGCGCCTGTAACCATTATTGATACAGATTTTGTCACCACGCAGGCTTTTTGTGAAGAATACGAAGGTCGTACCCATCCCTTTGTGGCGGCGTGTATCGATGAGTTTCGCTTAGACCATACCATTATGCTTGATAACAATACCCCATGGGTTGACGATGGCATGCGCTCATTAGGTACGCCTGAGGCTCGCGGTCGCTTTGAGCAGCGCTTATTAGATATTTTTGCCCGTCATGATATTGAGCCGCATATGATTGATCAGCCAGATTATGATGCCCGCTATCAGCAGGCTTTATTAATTATTGATAAGCTTATCTATGGTAAATAACAAACTTAAAAAAACCATAGAAAAAATGCTGTTAAAAAAATAACTCTAAAATAAGAAAAAAACGATAATAGCTTTCATACTTTGAGGAAAAAGACGTTATGCGTATTCAGCTTCTAGACAATATCACCGGCAAATGGGCGATTCAATGGATTGTCCTATGGTTTATTTGCGGTGTCATTGCTTTATCAGCAGGCTTTTGGCTGACCACCGAACACAATACCCTTGATTGGTTTTACTTAGCCGTGTCATTTATCGGTTTGATTTGCGTGGTGTCATTATCGTTCCGCAAAAATATTTTGGGTAATGGTTTTGGAATGGCGGCGACCGCAGGTGAATTTGTGGTTCAAGCCACCTCTGGCGCCGTTGGTTTGATGCTCGCGCCGTTATTTAACTTTTTTAGTCATCTTTATGGGATTTTTTATTGGTCCAAGCATACCGACGCCGATGGCGATATGGTGCCCAAATCTGCCAGTCGCTGGATTTGGCTATTAACCATCGCTTTTATGGTCATCGGTTTGGCGCTGTTTCCTACGGTAAATAACTTACTTGCCAGCTATGGCTATGCTGTCGTTGAAGATGATAATAGTAAGTTTTTGGGCTTTATCTCTTTCTTTTGGATTAACGTTATCGCTTTTGTGCTGTCTATCACTGCGCAGGCAGCGATGATTCTGCGTTATTCATTTAATTGGTGGTTATGGATTTTATCCAATTTCGTTTGGCTAACCGTGAACCTGATGTCGGGCAATTATATCTTTGCCATTCAAACCATGATTTATCAAGTCAACTCATTTGTCGGACTGTATGAATGGTATCGCAGCGAGCAAGACTCTAGAGAGTCAGCCCAACCAGTACGTTAAGGGATAATTTTGGTAAAACATAAAAAGTTGAAAAACAGACAAATTAGGTTAATAAGATAGTATGTTTTGACTGTGCGGTTTACCAGATAAAATGGCAGGTTGTGCCAATTAGTGCTACAACTGGTAAGAATAAATTTATTTGCTAACAAGGAGGTTAGTATGTCTCGTACTCGTCAAGGTCGTATGTCGAAACGCACACTTGAGCAATGGCTCAGTGAATATTCTGTCAGTCATCAAAACCTAGTCAATAAAAAAATCCATTGGCTCTGTGTTCCAACCATTTTTGTCAGTATCTTAGGCATGGGCATGTCGCTATCGGTCTGGTTCACCTTGGTGATGAGCGCCTTAGTTTTAATATTTTATATGCGTTTATCGACGCCGCTGTTTTTGGCAATGGGTATGTTTATTCTCGTATGCTTATCAGTGATGACGCTACTGCCGTGGAGCTTTAAAGTTTGGGCGGCTATCTTTGTGGTTGCTTGGATTGGACAGTTTGTCGGTCATAAAATTGAAGGCAAAAAACCGTCTTTCTTTGAAGACTTACAGTTTTTATTAATTGGTCCAGCATGGGTAGCTAATAGCTTAATGCGCCGTAAAAAAGCTCAATAAA
>NZ_PJBX01000145.1:0-16535 GCF_002836335.1 Psychrobacter sp. Sarcosine-02u-2
TTATTTTCGACAGGTTTTAAGCCAAACTCTTATTGATAACATTATTCGGTAATGACTTCTGCTTCTACACTCATGGCCTCAAAGCTCGTTGTTTTATTGTTTTGAATAAGATCAATGCTGCTACCACCGCCATGACTGACCAGCTGAATACTGCCATCGTTTGAGCGATAAGTAGGGTTATTGCCTTGGCCTTCTGGCGCACTCAAGGTCATTTTTGGTTTATTTGGCAAGGTGACGATAGCGTTAAGTACGCCTTTTTCTGAGGTTTCAAAGATGACAAATAACGTCTCACCGCTGGCACTGCGATAATTGACATCAGTGATTTGCGCGCCTTTGATGGCTTGTTCTGGATTGGGCATTATCGCAGCACTATTTGTTGAGGTATCCGCTGCGCTAAGCTCGTTTTCTGTTTCATTTAAGCTTGTATCTTGCTCTAAAGTGGCTGCCGAATCAGTAGCGCTTGGCTTTGTTTCAGCAACTTTCGGTGCATTAATATTAGAGCTTACTGGCGTCGTTTGGGTGGTTGCTTCAGCAGTTTCATTAACGGTTTCAGGTTCTGGCGTCTTTTGGCAAGCATTTAGCAGTGATAGGCTTAAGAACGCAATAGAAATTGCTTTAAAGGAGGGTTTTGATTTCACTAAGGTAAAAATATCGGTTTTCATAATAGATAGCTATCCATTTATCATCGTTATTTAAGTGTTTTAAACTTTAAGGCTAGTCTAGCATTATTCTTTAAGCCTGCTTCTATACTGTTATAAATACATGCCTTGGCTTTGAGAGCATTTTTATAAAACAGCATCCGTATAAATATTGATAAAGGTTAGGGCGTGTCCTCAATTCAATCGATGGACATCTAAAAGGTCTAAAAATGGCTAAATTTTGCCAAACTTCGTCAAATAGCTGGGTAATATCCCGATATTAACTGCACTATTTTCCTTGTTTGGCTACAATTTATCTCATTTTTCTCACCATTTTTAAAATGAGGACACGCCCTAGCGTAACGTTAAATTATTACCTTTTACGCTTTATGCAATCGCGCCCGATTAGGTGATAGCCGCCCTAACATAATAGCCGATAAAGGGGTAAAGCAGCCGAGCATCATATCTGCTAATGCTTCAGCGCATATCGGTGCTAAAGCATAACCCTTTGCACCCATCGCGGAGAGCGCCCAAATGCGGCGGCTTTGCGCAAGTTGTCCGACCAAGGGATGGTAGTCAATCGTTTGCGTGCGCACACCGGCGCGTGCTTGCCATGCGCTGGTATCGTCTGGCAATATATCGCTTAATTCAGGAATATCCTCAAGCAATTTTTCGTAATTTTGCTGATTTTCTTCTTCACGGATATCAATGCTGGCGTCAGCATCTACAAAGCTGGCACCCAATAAAAACTGCGGCTCATTGTCGCGAATGTTATTTATCTTAGCATCGCCGCTTTGTCCGATAAAGGGCGCGCAATAACCACTATATTTGAGCGGTAATTTAGGCAGACCAGCTACCTGCTCGTCAGTGGGCGTAAACCAAGATAATTGCCCGCGAATAGTACGGCACTCAACGATACGTTTGTCTAATTGATGACTCTCATAGGCGGCGCAAATAACGACATTATCAGCGCAGATAGTGACAGAGCTTTGACTATTATCACTGCTGCTTTCTTTATCACCAATCACCGTCACTTTATCTGCAGTTTCTTTGATATCGGTAACGCTAAGCTGCTGATAATTGATATTTGAGTGCTTAAGGATGAGCGTTTTTAGCGCTTGTGGATTGACCAATCCAGATTTTGGTAAATATAAATTGTCCGTTAAGTCTTTAGTTTTTAAGCCGCTTAATTGCCGCGCCTCTTCAATCGTAACCGTGGTTGCCATTTCATTGGGATAATCGGCAATTTGCACAGGGCCGATATTGGTTTTGATTAGCAAGTCTAACGCGCCTGTTTGCTCAAGTATGAGCGGCGTTTGCTGCAGTTCTGCTTGCTGATTAAAATAACGGTACAGCCTGCCGCTATAGAGATAGCCGATAGAGTGCAAGTGCTCATAAACATGATGAATGGGCGTCATATTTGGTGCGAGGAGGGCGCGCGGATTGCCAGAGGCGCCAGCAAGCGGCGCGACTTTATCTACTATCGACACAGTCATACCGCGATTGGCTAGCGTCCAAGCCGTAAGTAGTCCCGCAACGCCTGCGCCAATAACCACTGTATGATTAGGAGTATGGTCATGAGGGTGTGACAAAACGCAAACATTGTTATCGTTATTTAGTGCTAAAGAATCAGGTAAGGACTCATCATTGTCCGCCATCGCTGCCGTTAACATTTCACGCTTGCGTCCAAAGCCTTTTACCTTTTTAATGCTAAAGCCATGCGCTTGCAAGCCGCGTTTGACGATACCAGCACAGCTATAAGTAGCGGCAGTGGTGCCAGTGCGAGATAAGCGCTGCATCTGGGTAAATATCGACTCTGCCCACAAGCTTTCATTACAAGAAGGCGCGAAACCATCTAAAAACCAAGCATCAATATAAGGGCGCTTGATAGCGGTCTCAGTATTTAAAGTAGCTAGGCTATTAAAAGTAGCCAGACTTGCCAAACCATCGCCCGCATCGCCCAACCAAATATCAAGCGTGATATTATCGTCAATAAAATTTAGTCGATGACAGCCAGCAATCAGCGGTGGGTAGTTTGCTAAAAGCTCTTTAATCAATTCGGCAAGTTCGGGCGCGCGCTGTGCCCATAAAGCGAGTATCTGCGTTAAGTCGTTAAGCGGTATGGGGTATTTTTCGGTAGTGATAAAGTGTAAGCGCGCGCTTGTTAACTGCGGCTGCTGCGTACGAAGCTGTCGCCAAAGCTGCCATGTCGCTAAAAAATTCAAGCCCGTCCCAAAGCCCAATTCAGCAATCGTAAAGCATTGCTTATCAGCAAGGTTTGCTAGGCGCTCGGGTAATTGATTATGGGCTAAAAATACATGGCGAGATTCTGCTAAGCCATCAGCGTGCGAGAAATACACATCGCCAAACTCCCCTGATACTGGCACTTGATTGCCAGCATCATCGGTTTGCCATGTAATATTAGCAGGGGTAATCACATCTGGCGGCGCAGGTTTTTTAGGGGGCTTGGTGGCTTTTTTATAAGTGGCAGGAGAGGTAGGCTTAGATATAGCTGATTTAGACTGAGGTTTAGACACAAATTTGGACATAAAGCATCACATTTATAGAGGATTTACTACCAGCGCTCGCGGCGCACAAACACCAACCACGAAATAAATATCCCAACCAATAAGCTCATTAACACCGTAAATGCGCCGTATAAAAACAACTGACCTTTGCTTTCATAAACCAAAACGTTTACTTGTGTTTGTAAGTCATTGACTTGACGCTGAAGCTGGGCATTACGGCTAAGCAATTCTTGATTGGCTTCAGAGAGCGCTTTAGTTGATGGTTGTAGCTGCGCCGCTAAAGTGTCGCTAATATTGGTAGCAGGCTGAGCATTGGTAGCTGGGTTCGGCGCTGTAGTAGACACCGTATTTGAGGCAGTATTTGGAAACGCTAGTTGATTAACAGTATTGGGCGCTAATACAGCGTTAGGCGCTAGCGGAGCAGTTCCTGCCACAGGATCAGCATTGGTCACAGTTGGTGCTGCTTGTGCTGATAGACTGGCAAGTAATAATAAGCTTGCAACGCTAACATTAGTAACGAAACCAAAAGCGGGCTTAGTAACATGATTAAAAACATGATGAGAAACAGAACCATTTAATAATAACTGCTGAATCACGATGCTGTTACCTTATTTGCTGGCTTGTCTGATGATGTAACTGCGGCACTGTCAGTAGGCGCAGGCAAGGTCTGCACGAACGGCTTGATATCTACATGGCTATAGACGCCATCACGCAAATAAGGCTCAGCGCTTGCCCATGCTTGCGCGGCATCAAGGGAGTCAAAGTCAGCAATAATCAAGCTGCCTGACATCTCGCTTTTACCGTGTTCGATGGGCGTTGGACCTGCGATAATAAGTCGCTGCTCGCTTTGTAATACTTGCAGGCGGGCAACGTGTTCGGCGCGCGTCACCTGACGTTGGGCGCTGCTGCCAGCAACATCGTGGCCGATAATAGCAAATAAGGACATGGGACTTCCTCAAGTAAATAATATGAATAAAGCGCTAATAACGACAATAAAAAACAATGATGATATGTCTCATTATATTTTTAAGTCTTATATTATGATTGAACTAGCTTCTATTTAGTGGTTTTATCGGTTAACGCTGGATTGAGATGGTTCTTTAATACGGCAAATTGCGCAATTACGAATACCAACATAATCGGAATCCAGCCGTAAGTTTTAAAGTTAATCCAAGCCTCATCAGACATCGTAAATGCCGTGATATAATGCAAAATACCCATAAAGGCAAAAAACAGTGCCCAAGCGACGGTCAGTTTTTTCCAGCCACTCAAGGTCAGTGAAAACACTTCTTTCATCGCCAATTGCATCAATGGCTTATTGATGATGGCACTGACCAATAGTGTTACCGCGAAGATACCGTTGATGATAGGCGACTTCCAGCGTAAGTAGATGTCGTCACGCAATAGCAGCGTCCCACCGCAAAAGACGATGGTTAATAATAAAACGACCCATTGCTGCTTATCAAATTTGCCTTTTTGACGCACAAAATGGATGGCATAAATGATGATAGTGGCCACGAGCAAGGCGCCTGCCGCCGCTAAAATGCCACTGTAACGCGCAGCAATAAAAAACGCGATCAACGGAATGAAGTCTAATAAGGCTTTCATAGCAAATAGGATGTCCAACAAAAAACGTATGGGGTAGTTTACACGTCTACTGCTGCAAAAAAAAGCAAGTAACAGGATAATCATCCGTTATGATCTGCCTTCATGCGTTATCTTCGCCGCATTTCGTCTTTTTTACTGATAATATAGTCAGTAATGACAGCATATCTATATGCACAACACTTTCAACACCCTCAATATCTTAAGGCCAGCTTTATGAAAATCGACTTACATTGCCACAGTACATGCTCTGATGGTACCTATGCGCCGACCGAGGTAGTACAGCGCGCGCACAACGCTGGCATTCATGTACTGGCGCTGACCGATCATGATACCTTGATGGGTATTGACGAGGCACGCGCGGCGGCAGCGGCCTATGATATACAATTAATCAATGGGGTTGAGATTAGCTGCGAGCATACACTTAGCGGCGGCTATGGCAAAAATAAATCCACCAATAAAATTATCCATGTGTTGGGACTTGATTTCACCGACTTTGATAAAATGCATGCGACGTTGCAGCAATTGCAAGACAGCCGTGCCACGCGCGGTCAGCGTATCACTGAAAAGCTTAGCGAGCTGCTAGATATTGATTATACCGAGCTATGGCAAGCGGTGCTCGATAAAGCAGGCGGCAATCCACAAGCGGTAGGGCGTGCGCATATTGGGCAAGTGTTGTTTGAGCGCGATGCGGTAAAAACCGTGCAAAAAGCCTTTGATAAATATCTGGCCGATAATAAGCCCGCTTACGTGGCGATTGAAGCATTAACCATGCAGCGCGGCATCGAGCTGATCCACGCTTGCGGCGGCAAGGCGGTACTCGCGCACCCAACGCGCTATCAGCTATCTGCCACCCGCGTACGTAAACTGATCGAAGAATTTGCCGAGCTTGGCGGTGATGCTTGTGAGTTACCTTCAAATAGCGAACCGATTAGTACCCGAAGAATGGTCGATCGCAGTATCGCTGAACATCAGCTTGCGGCCTCTATTGGCAGTGACTTTCATGGAAGTAATATGCCGTGGCGACGTTTGGGCGACGTACCAAACCTTAATCCTGAACAGCAAGGTGTTTGGCAGTCATTTGCGGCATTGGCTTAGTCCAAAACAGGTTATTCTTAAGCTTAATAGATACGCTAAAATAAAACTTTAGATATTGACGGGTAAATCGATTAAAACCGATTGATAATTAAAGGAAAAATTGCCACACTAAATGCGTCAGTTTAGGTCTAATATAAGTCATGCTGTTTATTTTCATGTTTGGTTTGGCTCAATAACTTTCACTATCTGCGGTAGCCCATTATGGCTGTATCGATATCTCATCTAGGCTATAGAAAGCTCTCGCGAGTGATTTTCGAGTGGCAAGCGGCTGATAGGGCCTCACTGCTGGCGCTGTTTGTGTTAATAGAAGTCACCTCACATTGGTTATGGTGCGCGTTTGTTTGGTGGCGCCAAGATCTTTATGGCTCCTATGTAGATATGGGTCTGCTCTATCCTTTATGGACTGGGGTGACGCTGATGCTAGTGTTCTTTTTTTGGATGGTCAGCCGCACATCGCCGATTAGGACAGACACAAGCTCGTTATATAAATGGCAAGCGGTTATGATCACGCTTTATAGCCTTTATATTGCAGTGGTAATTTTAGTCATGGGTCATAGCAGTTTGGTCGCTGGGGTTTCGCTGGTTGGTGGGGCGATGCTTGGGATGATGCTGATACGGCGGCGCTATGTATGGAAAGCCTTTTTGGCTCACATTGCTTTGATCTTCTTGGTCACCTTAATTCCTTATTTTGGTTTTACCATTCCCAATCTGCGTCAAATGACCATCACTTCTTTTCCCTTAGATACTTATAGCTATCTTACCTTTAGTGAAACGGCGGCAATCGAAAACGCCATTTCTGCTGCAATTTTTCAAAATGGCACGCTCAGCTGGGATACATTTAATCAACTGCGCTCTTCTTCGGCATTTTTTTGGCGTACCACTCATATTTATATGGCGCTGCCAAAGGCGATTTTTATCATCTATATGTTTCGCACCCTGCTGTTGATATTGGATAATAGTAAAGCTGAAATCATGCAGTATGCCAATCAAGACGAATTGACCCAACTAAAAAGTCGGCGCTACGGTTTGACGCAAATGCAGCAAGCACTGCTAGCGATGGACGATAAACAAGATTTTAGCGTGATTTTATTGGACTTAGATTGGTTTAAAAATATCAATGATAACTATGGACACGATGTCGGCGACCAAGTTTTGTCTGAGGTTGCCCAAACGCTATTAAAATCGTTATCAGAAGAGGTGATTGTCAGTCGTTATGGCGGCGAAGAGTTTTTAATCGTGCTGCCAGATACCACGCACGAGGGCGCGATGACTATTGCTAAACAGCTACGCAAAGATATCGCCCAACAAGTCATCAAGAGCGATGATAATGTCGATTTTTATATCACCGCCAGTTTAGGGGTTTATACTCTGACGCATGAAGAGCGTGCGCGTATTCAAAATGAGTATAAAGCTTTAGCGCTAGAAGAAAATACGCAAGCGCTGACAGAAGCGCGCAAAAACCGTAGGCAAGGAGAGCGTAGACAAGAGCGTGGCTCGCACAGCTCAAACCAAGCAGGCGCACAACAGACCCATGCACAAAAAAGGATTTCGCAGAGAAGAAAGCGCGCTGCTAAAGAAATAGTGCAAGCCCAACTGCCCAGCGATATTTGTCAGCGCTTAATTTGTATCGCCGATAAAGCCTTGTATGAGGCAAAAGACCGCGGGCGTAATCAGGTGGTCAGTGCCAACCATATGCTCGCGGCAGAAACAGACAAGATCGCTGTCCTTTATGCGACTAGCTAATCGTTAACTAACGCCAGATGAAGTGCTTAAATTCTGTACTAAGCTTGAAAGTACACTGGTTGCAAAGCTGCCGGTCGTTAAAGTAAAACTGAGTACCAAGCTCAGCCCATCATCTGCGTCCTGCCATTTCCAGCTTAATTCTTCAATCGGTAATCTTAGCGCGCGTCGTTGTGCTTTGATATCGCGCTGCTCTAAGCCTGCTGCCAACTGACTTAACAATGGACTTTTCTGTACGATAATATTTTCGATAGTGGCTGCTGCGCCACTGACTTTATCATTACCCACGCCCCATAATACTGCCGTTGGATGAATATCACCGCTGGCAAGTCGCGCTTGCAAAGTGTCGTCCATTACTTCGCTGGCAAATATTGAACCTGAGCCATCCAAATTAAACACTTCACCGGTAAGCCCCGTATTCCAGCTACCATCACGCACCCGCGCTGCTAATATCTCATTAAATATCAAGCTGCGCGCCGCTGATAATTCCATACTGTTTTGCTCACGCGGCGCCTGTTTACGTTTGCCTTTTTTGGGTTGCGGACGACTTTCTGGCGCTGGACGCGCAAATAACGCCAATGCTTCTCTAACATTATTACCGTGACGGCCAAAGCGCTGCGGACCAAAATAATTGGGCACGCCCGTTATGCTGATATGGGCCAAATGCTGCTCGACGGTATCCTTGTTGCTTTTGTTAGACGGCGTCGTCTCTGTGCCCGCAAACTGGATGTCACGCAAGGTAATGATAAATTGATTGGCTCTATGCGTACCACGATTGAGTTTTTTATTATGCCACTCCTGCGCAAGGATGGTGAGCGATTCATTGGCGCCAATATCTACTGGAGCAAATTCAGACTCAGGTAATTGCTTTTTTGGTAGGCGCAGGCTAAACCACTGTGTCGTCAGCGCATGACGGTCTTTTAGTCCCGAGTAACCGACATCACGCAGTGGAATTTCTGCCCACTCGGACAGCAGTTTAGCTAGATAGGCGGTATTCATACCGAGCTTTTCGATATGCAGCCATAAGTGTTCACCTTCGCCTGTAAAGTCGAGCGGCAATATCTCATTGACCACAAAATCTGTGGCATGGGCTTTATAGGTCGCTTGTTTTAAAGGCGACTGCGTCGGCTGTGGTAATTTGGATGTATCAGTGGCGGCGGTAATATCGATATTTGAGATATCAAAGGTTTTATCAGTCAAAGGTTTGTTATTAGGAGAATCGTTATTAAATGAGTCGTTAGCAAAATCGTCTTGAGAAGTCATAAAAGGTATCTTTTGTATTGATAAAAAGTGGTAAGAGCAAAACGTTAAAGAGGGAATAAAGGTAAGTTTACGTTTTGCAACGCAGTCAGTATATAAAAAAATGGCGTCTGGCAATGGGTCTTGCTAGTATCAAAGTATCTGGCAAGACATCTGGTTTTTTAATCACGTATTTTGGGCGTTAATATTTTATTTAAAATGCCGATAAAAAATACGTTTGCAGCAGGAAATAATAAATTTTAATAATAACCGTTAAGGATAACTATGACCAGCTCAACTATCAAAACCGTCACGATCGATAAAGCCGATATCCCTAATGGCGGCATGAAATCGTTCAAGCAAGACGATGACAGCATCATTTTAGTCACCCGCGATGATAATATGTTCTACGCTTTCGATGGAAAGTGCCCTCACGCTGGGGCTGATTTGGGCGCTGGTGTGCGCTGTGGCAATCGAGTGATTTGTCCTTGGCATCATGGAACGTTTGATAGCACGGACGGCTCATTATTAGAGCCGGTTGCCGCTGACGGCTTAACCCAGTATCAGCTTACTGACAATGGCGACAGCTTGAGTGTCAATACCAGCAAAACTATAGATCACAGTACCATCAATGACAAACTTGACGACACTCATACCGTGATCGTAGGTAGTGGCGCGGCTGGATTTATGACCGCGCACCGCCTTCGTAAGCTCGGCTATGGCGGCAAAATCACCATCATTAGCGAAGATGACAAAGCCCCTTATGATAGAACATTATTGTCCAAAGCCTTTTTGTCAGGTGATGCAGATGAGAAAAAACTCATGCTCGGCGGCAGTGACTGGGCAGAAAATCACAATATAAACTTGCAGTTAAAAACCACTGTCAGCGAGGTGAGGCCCAATGAAAACGTCCTGACCGTCAAAAAAGATACGGGCGATAATGAGACCATCCGCCCTGACTTTTTAGTCGTGGCGACGGGCGCTGAGCCAGTCATTCCACCGATTGAGGGGGCTCAGCAAAACGGCGTCTATACCCTTCGCAGTTTAGACGATGCCAAAGCGATCAAAGCAGCAAGCGTGGATAAGCGTGTGATCATCGTTGGCACCGGATTTATCGGAATGGAGGTCGCCTCAGCGCTTGCAAAAGCAGGTCGTGTTGCTAGCGTTACCGTGATAGGTCGAGAGTCTCGTGTCATGAATCATATCATTTCAGAGTCGGTCAGCGCTGCGCTCATTAACCGTCACCAAGACCGAGGTGTGACCTTTGTCCTTAATGCTTCAGTCGGCAAAATCAATGGCGATGATAAAGGGGTGAGCGGTGTGACCCTTGCCAGTGGCGATCGCATAGACGCTGATATGGTCATTCTTGGTACGGGCGTGTCACCGCGAACGGATGTACTCAGCGACGTCAATGATCCTGATGGCGTGCAAGTTGATAATCATCTGCAGCTGCGCGACGGTGTTTATGCACTCGGCGATATTGCCAAAGCGCCTAATCAAATGGGACGACTGCGCATTGAGCATTGGCGCGTGGCGCTACAGCACGGCCTTGTAACCGCGGCAGCGATAGTGGGAGCAGACGATGTCAATGACAACGCCGAGCGTGTGCCGTTTTTTTGGACGATGCAATGTGACAAAAGTATGCGCTATAGCGGTCATGCAGCCACGACTGATCATAGTATTTTGCGAGGCGATCTACAGCTGTTCAATTATATCGAGTTTTATTTTGATGATGAAGGCGAGAACACGCGAGCCAGTGCTGCTAGTGGGGTTGGTCATGATAAAGAAATGGCTGCCTTTGGCGAGCTACTACGCCGAGGTCACGCGCCAACGCGCGCGCAAATCAATGCTGGGTTTGATATTATCGCGCAAGCTCATGTGTTATCGCGCTAGTAGTAAAAACGGATACGTATTATTATAAAGGCTGGCTTGGTTATCCGAGCCAGCTTTTTATATGACTTATAAGCTATGAACGGAAAAGGAAAACCGATGCTATGAATAAAGACCACATTAATAAAGAAGCCTTAAACAAAACAACCGTATTTTTACGTCAAGCTGAAGTAAGTGATATCGACGCGCTCGAGCAATTGCTCAATCGCTGCTATCGGCAAGCGGCAGGCTGGACCAATGAAGCAGATTTGGTCGGCGGTATTCGCACCACCAAGGACGAGCTATTGGCTGTCATTAATGACCCAAAACATTACGTTTTTATTTATCCAAAAACCACGACGGGCGAGCGTGATGTCAAAGAAACGGGTGAGCTATTAGGCTGTATCGCGGTCGATATAAAAGACGAAGTTACTACAAATCAGCGTGCTGGTAATCAAAAAGCTTATATCGGTATGTTTGCCGTCTTGCCTGAGCTGCAAGGGCATGGCGTCGGTCATCAGATATTGCAGGCAGCTGAGACATTTGCGCAGCGGCATTTACAATCAAATATTCAGGCGTCTGCACAAAATCCCGCGCGTTTAACGATGTCTATTTTAAGTCATCGACCAGAGCTCTTGGCGTATTACCAGCGCCGCGGTTATCAGTTAAATGGCAATAGCATGCCGTTTCCCGTCGATGGCAATAATGGCGAACCTAAACGCCAAGATTTAGAGTTATTGGAATTAGAAAAACTTGTAAGCTAATGATAAGTTAATTAGTGTTTTTAAAGCTAAAGCCGTTAACCTCAAACCAATGAAACCCAGAGCAATTAACGCCAAAGCCATTAAGCCCAAAAACTGCCAAAAGTCATAAACAATCCGACACTCAATAGGAGAAATGCCACTATAATTAAGCGCTTAAACCAATTAAAACCGAGCAGGCGCGTGGCATTATCATTGGACATCAAATAAGCAAACAAGCCGATTAGACTTGCGACCAAGGTCATGATGCCAAGACCAATCGGTAATATAGAAAAATACATCTGCCACACAAGCATCTCGCAACGGTGATTATTAAACGCATCATAGCAGTATCGTGATTGTGCTGTCTGAATTATCTGCCTCTTACGTTTGAAAAACGCTATCAGCATAACAGGAGGTCAAGGTGGGAAAGTTTAAAAAATTGGCGTTAATCATCCTCTTTACACTATTTTTTGTTACCTACTCTAAAGCACCTCCTGACAGTACGGTTGAGCGCTTGATTGCAGCGCAATATCAAGAAGGTATCAAGATAATGCAGGCTGCCAAAGCGAACGCTGACAATGACAAAATGGCGCAAGATATAAGCAGTTTGATGGAGCGCATGATGCCAACGCTTGAGCGCGTCGAGAATATCGACTGTAACCGCGTCAAGGATAACCGTACTTTTAGCTGTACCGCTGATATCACCCAGACAATTGCGGGAAATAGCCGAACTAATAAAACCATATTTAACGTTTATCATGCCAAGGGAGAATGGACGCTGAATAATTAATGGCTTTAATAATCTTTGATAAATGAAGATTTATATGGAAAATGCCTTAATGACGGCTAATAAAAAAGGCTACCTCGTTAAAGGTAGCCTTTTACTTATATTATCTGGTCCATAAAAACTAGCGCATGGTCACAAATTCTTCTGAGCCTGTCGGATGAATGGCAACCGTGTTATCAAAGTCAGCTTTCGTCGCGCCCATTTTTATCGCTACCGCAAAGCCCTGAATCATCTCATCGACGCCGTAGCCAATGCCGTGTAAGCCAATCACTTTTTCTTCTTCACCCAAGCACACCAGTTTCATCACACACTTTTGACGATGTTGAGTCACCGCACTATACATAGAGGTAAAGGTCGATTTATAGCATTTGATATTTTCTTTGCCATGCTGCTCAACAGCATCAATTTCAGACAAGCCAATGGTGCCGATAGCAGGGTGGGTAAAGATGACCGTCGGTATCAAATCATAACTGAGATGCTCATTGGTTTTATAGTTAAATAAGCGCTCTGAAAGCCTGCGTCCGGCAGCGATAGCCACTGGCGTCAAATCAATGCTGTTTTCGATGATATCGCCGACCGCATAAATACCTTTGACATTGGTATTTTGAAATTTATCAACTTTGATTTTGCCAAATTCGGTGGTCTCAACGCCGGTTACCTGCAAGTTGATATTGTCGGTTGAGGGCGCACGACCAATTGCCCAAATCAAGCAATCTACCGTATCAAGGCTACCATCTGCGGTACATAACGTCAGGCTACCATCCTCATTTTTATGAATCTCAGTGAGTGTGGTATTGGTATGCAACTGGATACCGTCTTGCTCCATCTCTATCAGCAAGGTTTCAACGATAGTATGGTCAAATGAGCGCAGCGGCGAATGTTGACGCACATACTGATGCACCTCAGCACCGAGGCTATTGAGCACGCCTGCGATTTCGACAGCGATATAGCCAGCGCCAACGATAGCAACCCGTTTTGGCATTTCATTTAACGCAAAAAAGCCATCAGAATCGATGCCGTATTCTGCGCCTTTGATGTCAGGGAGAATCGGATGACCGCCTGTCGCGATTAAGATATGGTCGGCGGTAATCAGCTCGCCATTGACCTCGACGGTATTGGTATCGACAAATGTAGCAAAGCCTTTTATCACTTCAACGCCATTTTTCGCCAGATTATTATCATAAGAGCGGTGAATGTTTTCGATATATTGTTGGCGGCTATGGACCAGTTTTTGAAAGTCAAAACCTTTGACCTCAACGTCAAAGCCATAATCGGGCGCATATTTTTCGATGGCTTCGGCCACTTGCGCGCCGTACCACATGACCTTTTTGGGTACGCAGCCTAAGTTGACGCAGGTGCCGCCCAATTGGTTGGCTTCGATAATGGCGCATTTTTTGCCATAGCTCGCTGCGCGGTTGATTGATGCAATGCCGCCGCTACCGCCGCCAATGGAAATATAATCATAATGTTTGGTCATTGTAATGTCTCTTAATTTGGTTTTTATTAGCAAGGTTGTGAAATTGGCATTTATAGGAAGAAGGGTAAATATTAGCCTTTTTAACCCTACAAAAAGTATGCTTGATGATACCATGAAGTGTGACTGGTTTTAATAAGGAAAACTCATGCATATCGTTATCTTAACCCTGACTTTCGCGTTACCTGGCTGTAGCTCACTCAAAGAAAAACGTCAACGGATGGGCGGCTTGCATGCACGCTTTGGCAATACGCCAAGCGTCGCGGTCTGTGAGAGCGGCGAGCGTGATCGGCATGATGCCAGCGAATGGAAGTTTGTGATCGTTGGGCTGTCTAAACGTGAGGTGGAGTCGCAATGCAGCCAAATCGAGGAAAAAATAGAGCGGACGGTAGATGCGCGGGTGATGAATGTTGAGAGGGAGTTTGTTTAGGTAAAACTTATCTCAACAGTCTAACTAAGCAGTTGCCATGATTAAAAGAATACAGTTGGATGCTTCGAATATAGCTTAAGTAGAGATTACGACTTTCGAAAAACTAACTATAGTTTAACTCACTGATAGACATTTGTTCTTTGATATGATAATCTCTTTCATTAATTTAGAAACATTACTTACAGCTCAGTTACATGCATAGTTATATATTGCTATTAATTAAGGTCGTACAAGATATGAGGATAGATAATGAATTCCTCAACTTGCGCACTTTATGGACTTTAATTTAGTTATTTCATTTGCCTGTATTTTCCAATTAGGACGTTTAATGAAAACTGTTAATAAAATAAAAAGTGCTTTAGTTTTGACTACTATTACAATTTTAGTAGGTTGTACCACTGTAGCTGATATGGCAGGGTACGATACTGCTACGTTAAATACTAATGCGGCTAAAAGTTACTCTCAAGTGGTTTCTAAAGCTAATGGTCAAGGCGCAGTAGATAATACTTCTGCCACTGCTATTCGAGTTAAAAATGTCTTCAATCGTATGAAGCCTTATGCCGTTCGTGCTAATACAACAGGTGTCCCTTTTGACTGGCAAGTTACCGTTATACGTTCACCTGAATTAAACGCTTGGGCAATGCCTGGCGGTAAAATGGCTTTTTACACCGGTATTGTAGAAAAGTTGAAGTTAACAGATGCAGAGATTGCTGCGATCATGGGACACGAAATGACCCATGCATTATCTGAGCACAGTAAAAAAGATGCTGGGCAAAAAATTCTGACCGGCTTAGCGCTTCAATTAGGTGGTGCTGCGATACAGGAAAAAACAGGACTAAATGCTGAGGCAATGAGTTTAATTAGTGACTACGGCCTTGATAAGCCGTTTTCTCGTAGTCAAGAATCACAAGCCGATGCTGGTGGTTTACGTTTGATGGCACAGGCAGGCTACAATCCAGAAGCTGCAATTGCAGTATGGCAAAAAATGGAGGCCGCCAATGGTCGTAGCAATGCGATAGTTACTTTGATGTCTACGCATCCAAACTCTGGGCAGCGTATCGCTAAAATTCAGGCCCTGTTACCTGAAGTTATGCCAGTCTATCAAGCGGCGGCTAAAGCACCTGCTAAGGCAACTACTGGAGTAACTACTAACGCCACTACTACTAGAACTATTAAACGTAAATAACTCAGTAAGTATTCAAAAAAGTAAATGTTACCACAAAAGGTAAGTCAAACGACTTATCTTTTTTTTGCAAAAGGATATGTACAAGTGGCTGATTTGATGGTTATCTTATGTCTTAAGGGCTAGGTGTGGCAAGCTGTACTCATTTGGCAATACGCCAAGCGTCGCGGTCTGTGAGAGCGGTGAGGGTGATCGGCATGATGCCAGCGAATGGACGTTTGTGATCGTTGGGCTGTCTAAACGTGAGGTGGAGTCGCAATGCAGCCAAATTGAGGAAAAGATAGAACGGACGGTAGATGCGCGGGTGATGAATGTTGAGAGGGAGTTTATCTAAACAACGCGACCTTATTGTATTTTCGAGTGTCGCAATTTTTATTAATTTATGAGCTAATTGTTCTTGGGATAGTTAATGAAAGTTAGTACTTTAGTAAAAATAACGCTCGGTGTATCTATTGGTTTGATGCTTTTGGCGTTAAATCAAGAAGCATACTGTACTGCCGAAGGTTGTATGCATTCAATGATGGCTTTTATTTTTGGCATATTTGGAATGTTTATTGGGGGTAATGAGACGCTTGTTTGGTTTGCTAATCCGTTATTAATTTCAGCATGGTTATTTATTAAGCACCGTAAAGCGTCTTTTTTATTGAGCTTATTATCTACTTTAATTGCAGTGTCATTCTTAATGTTTGATAAGGTAGTTATTAATGAGGCAGGACATAGCAGTATAATTACAAGGTATGTTGCAGGGTATTGGCTGTGGATAGGTAGTCACGTTGCTATGTTATTAGGCAATTCATTAATCGGACTCAAGGAATGTACCTATTTAAAAACAAAAACAAAAACAAAAAACGATTAAAATTTAGCTCACGACTTGCTAATAGCGTCTGCGATATTACATGTTAATCTGCAAGTAATAGTTGACGATTTATTTTACGTCATGACGTTGGAGGTCGCAAGCGCCGCCCAATCTACAGATTGTAAGTGATTTAATGTTTAGATTAAAGGTTGGTTTTGATGAATATGATACAGTTGGGTTCCTTCCGTCAACTCAACCTACATTAACGCAATCTACGAGATTGAATAGTACTATTTTTAATTTCAAGAGCTCGTGTTCTTCCTTTGCTGGTAAAAGATATTAGGTTAGGATCAAGAAAGTTAATATCAACCCCAGTTCGGGATAAGGGCTCAAAAAAAGATAAAA
>NZ_PJBX01000146.1:0-15916 GCF_002836335.1 Psychrobacter sp. Sarcosine-02u-2
TTTGAATCACGATTAGGATTATAAAAAAAACTTAATATATAGGATAAAAGAAATATATATACGGAATATAAAGATTCAAGTGTATAGGAACTATAAAACCAGCGATTGAAATAATCAAGAAAATAACTACCTTGATAATTGAAAAATAAAGCTAACGGAATACCTAGATGAAACAATCCAAGAACAGCAAAAAAACCAAAGTATAACGTTGAGCTTGCTTTATTAATACCATTTAATTGCAATATAAATAACGATATTAGCCAAAAAAAAGTTACTATCAAACCTACATTATCAAGCAACTGCAAGCTATACTGGCCATTAACAAAAAATAGAAGAAATGAACATAAGCAAATCGCAAGATATAGAGATCCACCTTGTAAATAATTTATTTTCATTATTAATCAACGCTATTTACATACCAAGGCATCGCTTTCTCAATACCTTGAATAATATCAAACTGCGGCGCATATCCTAAAGCATTTCGTATCTTACTTATATTAGCCTGACTATGACGCACATCCCCTTCACGGAAATCTCGATAGACCGGGGCTTGAGTATAGCTAACGCCATTAGCACCTAAATGCTCTTTAAGTGCTAAGAACAGCGTATTAAGGGTAGTACGACCGCCCACAGCGACATTGTATACTTGGTTCTTGGCTTCCTCGGTAGCAGTCGCTGCCAAAATATTAGCTTGTACGGCATTTTCAATGAAATTAAAGTCGCGACTGGTATCGCCATCACCATTAATAAACACCTCATCACCTGCGATCATAGCAGCCGTCCACTTTGGTATTACCGCTGCATATGCGCCATCTGGTGTTTGGCGTTTACCAAAGATATTAAAGTAACGTAGACCAATCGTCTTAAAGCCATATGTACGTGAGAACACATCTGCATACAGCTCATTAACATATTTAGTCACCGCGTAGGGTGATAACGGGTTACCAATAGCATTCTCGACTTTTGGTAAAGCTGGATGATCGCCATAGGTTGAGCTGCTCGCCGCATAGGTAAAGCTAGCTACCTGAGCATCACGAGCTGCTACGAGCATATTTAAGTAGCCTGAGATATTAGTATCATTAGTATTGATAGGATCAGCGATAGAGCGCGGCACCGAACCCAGTGCTGCTTGATGCAGTACGTAGTCTACGCCTATACATGCTGACTGACAGTCATCTAGATTACGAATATCGCCTTCTATAAAAGTAAAGTTCTGCCACTGATCTTCATTTACTAAACCCTGTACTTCATCTAAGTTATGCTGAAAACCAGTAGCAAAGTTATCTAGACCGACTACTTTTTGATTTAGTAACAATAGCTCTTCTAGTAAGTTAGAGCCTATGAATCCTGCTACCCCAGTAATTAGCCAAGTTTTTGGTTCATTGATTAGCGACTTTTTAATTTTTTCATATGCAGTTGACGTCATAACCATTACTTTCCGTATTTTTCATAGATTTATAGGCGGATATCAGTGTCTTCTTTGGTAAAGACATACTTTAAATCGTAAAGCACGTGTTCATTCTTGCCAAATGCTCTAATCTGCTCTACACCCAGCTCGACGAACTCATTATGCGCGACCGCTAAGATGATACCATCATAGTTATTCATAGCGGGCTTGCTAATAGGCGTCACATTATATTCACGCTCAGCTTCTGCTTTATCTACCCAAGGGTCATAGACATCAACGTCGATATTATATTCTTTTAGCTCATGGACAATATCAATGACCTTGGTGTTACGCACATCGGGGCAATTTTCTTTGAAACTCAGCCCTAAGACCAAGACTTTTGCCCCTTCAACCTGAATACGCTTTTTGATCATGGTTTTGACCAGTTGCGTGACCACATACTCACCCATACTGTCATTCAAGCGACGTCCAGCCAAGATAATCTCTGGATTATAACCAATCGCTTGCGCTTTATGAGTCAAGTAATAAGGATCTACACCGATGCAGTGACCACCCACGAGACCTGGACGAAACGGTAAAAAATTCCACTTGGTACCTGCTGCTTCTAAGACCGCTTGAGTATCGATACCCATTTTATTAAAAATAACGGCTAACTCATTAATTAAAGCAATATTGACATCTCTTTGGGTGTTTTCAATCACCTTTGCCGCTTCTGCTACTTTAATACTTGCTGCTTTATGAGTGCCGGCAGTAATAATCAAATTGTATACTTCATCGACAAAATCAGCGACTTCAGGTGTTGAGCCTGCCGTTACTTTTAAAATATTGGTAACGCGGTGTTCTTTATCACCAGGATTGATACGTTCAGGACTATAACCGGCATAAAAGTCTTGATTGAAGGTTAATCCCGAGACTTTCTCTAGCACCGGAATACAAACTTCTTCTGTGGCACCCGGATAGACGGTTGATTCATAAACCACAATATCGTTTTGTTTTAATAAGCCGCCGATAGCTTCTGAGGCTTTAATTAAAGGCGTAAGATCGGGCTGTTTATAATCATCAATAGGCGTCGGTACCGTAACAATAAAAAAGTTACAATCCTTAAGCGCTTGTATATCTGAGCTATAATTCAAATGCGATGCTTGGGTCAGCTCTTCATCACTGACTTCCAAGGTATGATCTGTACCTGCACACAGGGCCTCTATACGATTGGCATTAATATCAAAGCCTACTACTGGCAGATGCTTACCAAACTCAACGGCTAGAGGCAAACCCACATAGCCAAGTCCGATAACCGCTATTTTTATATTCTTAATATCTAGCATAATTTTCCTTTGTTCATCTAATCAATTTTAGTTAAAAAATAGTATTTAGGGTATTTATTGAGAGTTATGCAGCTTTAGAGCCTTCTTGATAACCTGCTACAAACTGTTTGAATTGCTGCTTTAGCCAAGGGACATCAAACTCTTTTTGTTTTTCATTCAACTCAAACAATACCGATTCAAGCTCATCCAATGGAAAGCTATGCTCTATTGCTTGCATGATCAATGGATGATATGTCGATTCAATGTTGTCTTCACCGATGATCAGCTCTTCATAGAGCTTCTCTCCGGCTCTAAGACCCGTAAAGATCACTTCGATATCACCCTCAGGATGGGCGCCATCTTTAATATCAAAGCCACTTAAGTGAATCATTCGATGCGCTAGATCAACAATCTTAACTGGCTCGCCCATATCGAGGACAAACACTTCACCACCTGATGCCATTGCGCCTGCTTGGATAACCAGATTTGCCGCCTCTGGAATCGTCATAAAGTAACGAGTCACATCAGGATGGGTGACCGTAATCGGCTTACCTTGTTCTATTTGCTTAGTAAATAAAGGCACAACAGAGCCCGATGAGCCAAGGACATTACCAAAACGAACCATACTAATGCAGGTCTGGCTATCCGTCAGGCTTAGCGCTTGGCAAACCAACTCTGCTAAACGCTTAGATGCGCCCATCACGTTGGTCGGTCTTACGGCTTTATCGGTTGAGATTAAAACAAAGGTTTCGACATTTGCTGCAATCGCGGCTCGCGCACAATGATACGTGCCTTTGGTATTATTAATAACGCCTTCAAAAGGATTATGCTCTACCATTGGCACATGTTTATAAGCAGCCGCATGGTAAACCGTTTGGATGTTATAGAGATTTAGTATTCTGAGCAGGTTCGATTCATTAGTGACATTACCGATGACTGCAACGATTTGGATGTCTTTATAAGCAGGCGTATTGGCTTGCTTAATGGTTAGCTCTTGATGGATGCTATAAAGCGCAAACTCGGACAGCTCATAGAGCACGATACATTTAGGCTGGTTCTTGATTACTTGACGACATAACTCACTACCGATAGAGCCACCAGCGCCTGTAACTAACACGCACTTATCTTTGATATTCATCTGCAGCAATTTAGCATCAGGTTCAACAGTCTGTCTGTCTAACACATCCAAGATGTCTACTTTACGCATACTACTGACGGTCACTTTTTCGTCAGCGATCTCTTCTAAGCTTGGTAATTCTTTTATTTTTATGGCAATGCCTGAGAGCTTATCTATAATCTTGCGTTTTTGCGCGCGGCTGATTGAAGGAATAGCCAAAAATACCTGCGCAATCTCTAATTCTTCTACTAAGCTTACTAAGTCATGAGCCGGATAAATCTTTTTACCGAGCAAATAAGCACCAGCAAGCTGTGGATCATCATCAACGTAAGCCACAACATTATATTTATGTGAGTTTCTTAAACCCTCTAATAAATCTCGACCAGCCTCTCCGGCGCCGTAAATAACAACATTATCATAAACACCATCGTCTTTAAGGCGACGCTGGGCTCTACCGCTCCAGCGCATTAAAATCTCACGAATAATAAGACGACTATTCCATAACCAGATAAAGAAGAAAAATAGAAAGATAATGGGAACGGAGCGCGGTATATCTTCTGAAGGATTTAAATAGATGATAATCTCGTAAACAACGATGAGCACAAAGAATAGCTTTGCGACACTACCCATCACCGTATCTAAAAAACCACGTGCTACGCCTTTATAAAAACCAATCAAATATAAACCGACGATGGGCAGCGTACCATAAGATAATAATATGATAGGACTAATGTTATGAGCGATGTCACCATAGCGCAACGACAACGCTAAGAACAGGCAAACTAAAGATGCTACCAAGTCTGTAGTGAGTAAAATCGCTCGTTTTACACTACGGGGCAACGATAACAAGTATTCGGCTATACGTTGTAGCCAGCCAGTTTTGCCATGAAGTGATGGATAATCACTTGACGGTTTTGAATTAGTAGACATAATACTCAACCACTTAAAAACGTGAATTTTGGTAGAATTTTCCAAAAAGCTAACTATTGGTTATTACCATAAGCATAACTATAGTGATAACTATATTTGCTCATAATCCCTTGTTGTACATCGTTGAGAATGATACCGTCGACCTTTATATTGGCTTTATTCATCTGATTAACCGCATAAACCAGCTGCCCTTCTATAGAATCGTCGTATCTAGTTACCATCAATACCTTATCAGCGTGCTGGGCTAGTATCATAGCGTCAGAAGCGGCCAATACTGGTGGCGAGTCGATGACAATATAATCATAATGCAGATTAAGCTCCGCCATTAAATGATTAAAACTGCCATTTGCTAATAATGAAGCAGGGTTACGCGGATGCTGGCCGCGTGGCATAAAATCAATATTATCTATGCCAGTCGGATGAATAAAGCTTGCTAAGTTACTACTCTCTTGGCTAGTAATAACTTCTGTAGTTTTGGCGTTAGATTTTGATAAATGTGTCTTATCCTGTGATAAATAGTCCGCCAAACCATTATCTTGACTCATACTAAACATTCTATGTAGCTCACCTAAGCGCATATCAGCATCGATAATTAATACTTTTTTATCTAACTGCGCAAATACTTCTGTTAGATTTGCAGAGATAAAAGACTTACCAACGCCCGGGCTTTCGCCAGTAATAAGAATAACTTTGGCGCGCTGACCGGCCCGCCCTTCTACTGGCATGCCGAACATTAGATTTGTTCTTAAGCTTTTAATAGCTTCATAGCTCAAACTATTATTATCAACATAAGCCAACAAACGATTAGGTGCTTTCTTATTTTTACGCAGTCTTGTCAATAGTGGCGAACGTGGAACCGTTGCTACTACAGGAACGCCCGTTTTAGATTCAATACGCTCAGGGTCTTTGACCACATTTCTAAGCATATTTTTAAGCAGTACCAGCATCGTTCCAAGCATCGCTCCTAACAGCATGGCCAATATCATAATTTGCAATTTCTTTGGTGCAATGGCCTTATAAGTACTGATAGGCAAATCGATGATACGGGCGAAACCAATTTGACCCGCTTTAACGATTTTTAACTGTTCATAGTTTTTAAGTAGCGTCAGATAGATCTCTCTATTAATCGTCGTGTCAGCTGACAGTTGTAGAAACTCTCTTTGTATCTCAGGTAAACCGGCGATAGTATCGTCTATCTCATTTTTTCTAGCATTAAGTACCGCCAGTTGCTCATTGATCTGGACAACCAAAGGGTGCTCTTCTGTGTAGTAAGTCGTGAGATCCGCTTTTTTAAGCTTCAATTCATTGAGTTGGGCATCGATTTGCGAGTTTTCTGTCAATAACAACTCTGCTTCTTTGCCTACATCAATAGTGCCGTACTTTTTACGGAAATCATTAAATACTGCTTCCGAGTCTTCCAGTTTTTTCTTTAACGTTGGAATCTGAGTTTCCATAAAACTAATGGTTTTAGTAGTTTCTTCGGAACCACGCGACTGATTTTGATCAATGTAAGATAAGACAATTTGTTTTAATATCAAGCTGGTTTGTTGCTGATTGGCACCCGTCATAGATAGCTGAATAATGCCTGTCTGCTTACCTTTTTCAACCACAGATAGCGCGCTATTTATCTGGTCAGTCGTGGTTTGAAGAGATTGCTTAGTGATATTAACCGAGTAGCCATCAACTGGGAGATCATCAACTTTAATTTGAATCTGACCATCTGTGCCTTTAAATAAATGCGCCTTACCGATCTGACCTTTAAAATCGTCAAAACCATTAGTTAACACAAATCCTGTCGCGGAGCGTGTCAAAGTAAAAGATTGATTTAAATATTCTTGTGAGACATTAAATTGGCTAATTTTTGCTTCACCATCTTCGGTTTTAAGAGAGACACCTTCCGGTTTATTTATTTGAGTATCCGTACTATTGCTCTTGATTCTATCCAACGCGCCAATATTAGGATCGGACAAACGAATTCGTAGATGTAACAAATTAACCACTGGCTCTAAGATCATACGCGATCTTATCAGCTCAGCCTCTGCTTGCGCTTTACTGACTTCAGAGCCAATCAGCTCAGAAATATCCGCACCTAATGCGGCAACGCCTTTAGAATTCTCTTCAATTTGAATCAGTGCATCCGACTTA
The DNA here is from genome assembly GCF_002836335.1 of Psychrobacter sp. Sarcosine-02u-2. Classification (NCBI taxonomy): domain Bacteria; kingdom Pseudomonadati; phylum Pseudomonadota; class Gammaproteobacteria; order Moraxellales; family Moraxellaceae; genus Psychrobacter; species Psychrobacter sp. Sarcosine-02u-2. The sequence continues at coordinate 6,905 of NZ_PJBX01000146.1, forward strand.
AAAGTAGGATTGACGTATCTGCTATACAAAATCCCTATTACCAATCCTAATACAGCAAAAAACACAATGACTTTCCAGCCACGCAAAATGGCAAACAGTAGCGCCATAAGATCAATTTCGTCGTTATCTTCTTTGGAAGCAGCGTTTGATAAGTTCTTTGAATCTGTATTCATAACTGTATGGTCATCACTTAAGGTTAATCGTTTAATAGCAGCTATTTAGCTAATTTTATCGGCCCACTGTTCTAGGCCAACAACAATATCTTGATATGCTGTCTGAAACGCACTCATCTCATGTTTATAGGGGTCGGCAATATCTTTGTCTTGCCAATGGCCGAGCTTAAAAGTCTTGCCGCGACAAAACGGCCAGCGCTCTTCGATCCATTTGGTCTGACTGTCTGACATAGTAAAAATCAAATCCGCTTTTTTTGCCAAACCTTCGTCAATTTGTTTGGCGACATGATTAGTGATATCTATTTCTTGCCCTGCCATAATCTCTAGCGCGGCAGGATCTGCAGAGTGCCCGACTAAAGCCCCCACCCCTGCAGAATCGATATTTTTATGAGGGTAACGTTGTTTTAATAACGCTTCTGCCATGGGACTACGGCAAATATTGCCGACACACACCACTAAAATATTATCAAATGCCATAATAATTATTACCTATTATTTATAAACCCAATGCCTATAAGCCTGAGAGCGACCTAATAGCTGACGTAGAAGGTAAAATAGCGCTGATAACACGATTCCAACGCGTTAAGCCAGTTGGATCGACATAAACAATATCATTCGGGTGCATCTCGAAACGATTGGCTAGCGCAAAGCTGGTTATGGTCTGCATATCTACATAGTAAATATCTGTCGCTCGTGTATTTAAATTATCACGAACCACATATATTTTAGCCGCATTTGCTGTAGCAGAATTAAGCCCTTTAGACTCACCCAAAACCTGCGCCAAACTAATACCTTGCTCTAAAATAGGCACTGGCTCTACTTGACCAAACTCACCTAAAACATATACTTTATTACGGTCTTGACTATTGACGTGGATAGAGTCGCCATCTCGCAGGTAAATTTGGTTAGCAGAAGCGCCCATTTGGCGCAGCGACTCCAGTCCGATGTTATAGCTAGTACCGTTACGGTTTAGCACGACATTATTTGAGTCGCCAGTCGGAGTGGCCCCGCCCGCCATAGAAATTGCGCCATAGAGCGACACAGGCACATCAGCAATAGCAAACTCGCCCGGTTGTTTAACCTCACCATCAATAAAGAATTTATTGCCACGGTAGTTAACGATTTTAACCTGCGGGTCTGGATATTTAAGATAACGTTGCAGTTGTTTCTGTAAATTGGCAGTAAATTGTGGCACGCTCATGCCACTGGCTTTAATACGTCCAATAAGTGGAAACTGTACAAAACCTTGTTGATCAACAGGGAAGCCCAAAGCATAAGGGTTGGCAGTGTTACTACTATTTGTCAAAGGCGGCGCAATCTCTGGATACCCTACTAGCGTAATACCTAAAATATCACCTTCCGAGATTCGGTAATCAACTTGCCCAGAGGTTCTTAGCAAACGCGTTAAATCGCTACTAGGAACAACGGCCTGCTTCGGTGGTAGCGTCGCCAAATTTAACGGCTGCACATTAAACTGTATACCACTCGCAGCTACGAATGAACCACTGGGCGGCAGATCACCAGATTGTAGGCCAGAGTTAATGCTGGAACAGCCTGAAATCAGACCTATCATAAGCACAGACGCCACACCTAATAACTTTGATGAATTGAAGAACATAAAAAAACCTTTATAAATCACAGATATAAGTAGCGTCTAGCAACGAGCGCAATTGAGACAACTATACTAAAAAGTTACACCAACCATAAAAAAAGCAAAGCCATAATAACATAGGTGGTTAAATAGTGAATAATAATAGGCTATTTTTGGTAAAAATTACGCAATAGTAACAATTAGTTTATATTCATTTCTTATAAAGCTTTTAATTTTTAATGTTAATTAGGGATACTTAATAAAGCATCATCTACTCGTTAATTACAATAGCCTTAAAAGCTAATCTTAAACATAACTTCGATAAATAGCGTATAATACTCAGTCTAATTTTATACATTGAGAAATGTAAACCCACCGACTCAAGGATATCGTTATGAAAGATGAAAAACTGCAAAAAGCACTCGCCCGCATGGGACTTGGTTCACGTCGTCAGATGGAAGAAGTGATTAAAGCAGGGCGTGTGACCGTTAATAATGGACCCGCAACCATCGGCGACCGCGTCGAACAAGGCGATGAGATCCGTGTTGACGGTCGTCAAATCAAATATACGGCTGAAAATGAAAAGCGTCGTCGCGTTTTAGCTTATTATAAGCCCGAAGGCGAAGTATGTTCTGCCAATGATCCAGAAGGTCGTCCAACAGTTTTTGAACGTTTGCCAAAATTGACTCATGATCGCTGGGTTATGGTTGGGCGCTTGGATATTAACTCAACTGGTCTACTCTTATTTACCAATGATGGCGAGATGGCGCACCGCTTAATGCATCCGTCTAGCGAAGTCACACGCGAGTATGCCGTACGTGTACTTGGTGAAGTTACTCCTGATATCGCGCGTACTCTAACGGCTGGCGTCATGTTAGAAGATGGCATGGCACAGTTTGAAGATATCAAAGAAGGCGGCGGTGAAGGCGTCAATAAATGGTACCACGTCAGACTAAAAGAAGGTCGAAATCGCGAAGTGCGCCGATTGTTTGAGTCACAAGGTCTTAAGGTGAGCCGTCTATTACGTACGCGTTACGGATCAATTTCGCTGCCAAAAGAGCTACGTACCGGTCGCTTTTTAGAGCTCGACAAAAAAGAGATCAATACCTTAACCGATTTGGTCAGCCTACGCCCACGTCACGGTACTGGTTTGCATGGTGCAGCTAAAGAAAAGCAAGAACGTATCAAAAGCAAGCCGCTCAAAGCGCGCCGTGTTGACAGTCGTAGCGATAGCCGTCCTAGTAGTGCAAAACCTAAAAGCAGTGGCAGTCCTGCCAGTCGCGGTTCACGTAATACCCGCGATCGTAACAACAAGCGTTAATCAGTCACGGATTAATCCTAGCTGATAAAAAAGCGGTCAATGACTGATTCATTGACCGCTTTTTTATGCGTTTTTTAAGACTATCACTAACTTTAGGCTTAGTCGTCATGACTATGAATATAATTTTTCATCACTCGTAATTCTTGTAGATGTTGCTCTTCCATTCGCTCTAATACCCCATCTAAGCGCTGCTCAATGTTGTCCAATATCTCTTGTAACAGCCTACCCGCCTCAGCCTGCGTCTGTCCATTTTTAGTACGATTGCTTATATTGATATTTGCTAAATGATAATGACTGACCAACATTTCGGGTAAGCGGGTATGCAGCATTTTATGTAAGACAAATTGTTGCTCGTTAATAGCTGAAGTTACATTTTGCGCTTCTAACTCGTTTTGGTAGTTGTGGTAGTCGGCTACTTTCTTATCAATATTCTGTAATTGTCGTAGCTGCTTATCTGATAAGACTTCTAGATGTTTTTTATTTAAATCTAGCTGTTGCCAATTGAGAGAAGTTAACAACAGGGGCGCATTACTATCTTGATAGGTCAGCACGCCTGGAGTAATGCCAACCATTCTATGCAATGCGTACCAGCCCTTTCTACCCAAATAAAAGACGCTGACAGTAGTAACCACACCAACGCCTATTAATATACTCATGTCACTTTACTCTTCTTTAAACCTATTTCAGTATAAACATTTAGACTTGGGATATTATTATCCCTCATTTACAGCTTAATATTTTCTATATCAGTTTCTTTATTAGCTGGGTTTTCAATTGCTTGGACTTCAACAGCGCTATTATCGATTTTTTGTAGTCTAGAATTGCTGGTTGGATTACTAAAACGCTGCTGCAAGTATCGATTGGTTGCCAGCAACTTTTGCCCATCTTGATGATAGGAGGCATTGAGCAAGTCATCAAACTGGGTATTAATCGTCCTAAGCACTTCTAATAGCGCCTCTTTGCCCGTGACATCAGAATGCTTAATTTTCGTGGTATCAGCAAGGGCGCCGTTCCCGACATCTAAGTCATGCAAGCGGCGATAATCCGCTACCGCCAGTGGGACATGCCTATCCATTAGATTTTGTATCATAACGTAGGTTTCATTGACGGTATCTTTATCATCAATTTTGCCATCATTATTGGTATCACCATAAATAACTCGCAGCTTCTCGCCCTTATCATTGATTTGATCAAGCGCTGTTTTGACCTCAACTGGCAAGCTTTTTTCAGGAATATAACCCAATTGCGGCATTGCTTTATACTCAAGCATTTTGGGCGCCGTGATTTTCTTAATACCACGATATCCAAGGTACAACCCAGCTGCTGGCAGCACGCCATATAAAACAAACATCACGAACATCGCAGTCAATTGGGTCATTTGGGTATCCTTGTTATTTGGCAAAATACTTAGCAAAAATATTTGGCAGACGCGGTTGGCAAATTTATTGTTATTTTCGATAATACTTAATCATTATTATTAAACAAAAAAATAAGGCTGTATTAAAGCCTTATATTGTTATGTATTGAGCCGATTGTGTTTATAGTTATTTTCAAACAAAACAGAAACATGAATTTTTTACGCGACACTGGAATAAACTTTTCTAGCTTGCTGTGCCTGCGCCGACAGAGGCTGCGAAAAATTCATTCCAGTGTCTCTGTATCATTTTTATACTGAACTCACAATGACAATACTAACGACTTTTAAATACTCTTCGCTAAATTCAAGTTAGCTTTGCGTACGGCTTTTGACATAACGATGGGTGGACGCAAGACGATTCATCACCGTTTGATGCAACTCATCTAATAACTCGTCAAGCTCGTAATCAATGTCTAAAAACAAATCCGTGAGCATATCGCCGGCGGTCATTTTTCCTTGGACGACATTGTTTTTCGTGCGATGTGGGCTAAAACGTTGCAGCTGCTCATAGTGATGTAGCGCCTCAGGAATACTTTCAGACACTAACTTATCAATGACAAACTGGCGCTCATTATGTTGCTGCTGTTGCTCGGCATTGAGCTCGCTACTCCACTCACGGTAGCGTTTTAGCTTACTATTAATCCGGTCTAATATGGCAACCGCTTCAATCGGCATGGCATTTAAGGTGGCTGCATCGACCACATCAACAAGCTCAGTCATAATCGGACAGCGTCCATGTTTAAGATACCATAAGGTATCTGGGTCAAAAGGAGGTCTATTGGTCGGGCGCATTTGGGCGCGATTGGCTAGATAGCGATCGGTCAACGGCGTCGGCGTGCGGATATCATTCACTTGCGCTAAGGCATCACAAATGCGCTCGCTACGCTGCGGCTCGCTAAGCGAAGAATTTGAAGCTGAAGTATCCATGATTTCTTGATTATCGCTACTATCGCCTTGCTTATTTGCATTATTAGAAACTTCTTTAGCGGCAGCTTGCTGAGCATTTTTGGCAGCGATGGTTGGCAGGTCATCTTGGGCTTGCCCAAACGACTGTAGCATTCTTGTCAGACTTATGACCATGACCTACCCTGCTCCTCGCTTATTCTTTATTCATTGCTGACTAATATTGCTGAATAGTACTGATGACTTGGTAGCAGCTATTGCAGCAAACACATTGCATTCGATCATTTTATCCCTTATCTTAACAGCTTTTTCGGGCGCTGCCAGTAAGTAAAAGTCACCGTTTTGATTGTTAAAGGATAAGCCCATTATCATGAATTTCACCGATTATAGCGCGGGTTTTTTGCTTGGTTTATCCTTGATTATCGCCATTGGCTCACAAAACGCCTTTGTCCTCAAACAAGGGTTAAAACGCGAGCACATATTTTTCGTCTGCTTATTTTGCGCCGTCAGTGACGCGATTTTAATTTCTGCTGGGGTAGCAGGCTTTGGCGCGGTTACGGCGCAATATCCACAAGTTGTGAACATCGCTAAAATTGCTGGCGTTATTTTCTTATTAGGCTATGGACTACAAAGCTTATATGCCAGCGTACGCCTATCGCATGCGCTCACCATCGATGGTCAGGTGGTCACCAGTTTAAAAAAAGCGCTGTTATTATGTTTTGGCTTTACTTGGCTTAACCCGCACGTCTATCTAGATACATTGGTGCTGGTCGGCATGGTTTCAACCGGTGCCAGTAGTAAACTGGCATTTGCAGTCGGCGCGGTCAGTGCGTCGTTCTTTTTCTTTTTTGCTTTGGGCTATGGCGCGCGCCTGCTCAGACCTTTATTTGCCAAACCAAAAGCTTGGAATATATTGGACGCGTTGGTAGGCATATTAATGCTGTATTTGGCTTGGCATTTATACCAAAGCTAACCATGTATTCAGTGCATTTAACGTTAAAAACGAAAAAACCAAATACGCTATGAAACGTATTTGGTTCTTTTATTTACCCCATCGAGCATTTATGCTACTTTTTTACGCTTTTTAGGTTTTACAAAGGTCAAGTTTAAAAAGTGCTCAAGCGAATCATCAAGAATGTTTAACCATGGCTCTGGCAATTTAGGAGCCATTGTACCGGTCAAGGTAGAACGATAAGCCTTTTCTCGAAAGGTCATGATGTTCTCAGCTTTATCTTTTTGCCATTCTTTTAAAATCTCGCCCTGTTTTTCAACGGCAAATTCTGGATAATCGGTAGCATTGGTCAAATCACGAATATAAGCGGCCTGAAAGTCAATTGAATCACTGACCGTCACACTTTTGGCATACGTTGCGAGCCATTTTTGCTCGTCTGCTTCACGCGCTGCCAAATCAGGCAATTCGATATCACCCATTATCACATCACGTGCATACCACGCTTGCGCATCAAACATATTAAAGGTGAAATACTGGTCTTGCATGCCCAAATAAATCAGCTTTGGATTTGGCTGCCAAAAGATACCTTTATACAAGTTGGCTGGATACAAGCAGTTGTGCGTCTGCAAACGTAGCTCATCTGGCATAAACGGAAAATGGAACAAGTAACCGGTACACATGATGATGGCGTCAAACTTTTGGCTTGTACCATCGGCAAAGTGCGCGACATCATCTTCAAAATGCGTTACCAATGGCACTTCTTTAATACCCTCAGGCCACTCATAACCGAGCGGTTTACTACGATAACTGATGGTTACCGACTTGGTGCCATATTTGTAGCACTGAGTACCAATATCTTCGGCAGAATAGCTACTACCTACTAATAAGATATCTTCATCTTTAAATTCTAAGGCATCGCGGAAATCATGCGCGTGCAAGATACGACCTGGAAAGGCTTCTAAACCTTCAAAATACGGCATATTTGGCGTAGAGAAATGACCCGTTGCTACCACGACATAATCAAACTCTTCGACTTCTTGCTCATCGGTTTTATGATTCATCACCGTCACGGTGAATTTTTGCGTGTCATCATCAAACGACACCCAGCGCACAGGGCATTCAAATCGAATATATTTTTGGATATCTTGTTTATCGATACGCCCCATGATGTAGTCTTTTAGGACTTCGCGCGGCGGATACGATGGGATGGCTTCACCAAAATGCTCATCAAACGAATAATCGGCAAACTCTAAGCATTCTTTGGGACCATTTGACCATAAATAGCGGTACATACTGCCGTGAACGGGTTCGCCGTTTCTATCTAAACCCGTACGCCAACTGTAATTCCACATACCGCCGATAGCGTTTTGCTTTTCATAACATACGATTTCAGGTAAGTCTTTTATCCCGGCTAAACGAGCCGCTTCAAAGGCACGTAACTGTGCTAAACCACTTGGACCTGCACCTAAAATTGCAATTCTTTTCTTACTCAAAACTGACTCCTATAATATTGTTGTACCCCTATCATAACATATTTGTATGGATGACGTTTTTAATGCAGATTTTTGGTGATTAATTGGAATTCGCATAATGATTAGCAAGATATGGAAAGGTGTTACTAAACAACCTTTTAGGATAAGTATTAGTATTTTTTATCAAATAGGCAGATTTGACTACTTTAGGAGGTTTTAGACTTTAACCCAATAATAAAAAGACCATGTTTTTTTACACGGTCTAAAAAATACGGATATATCTTAAAAAAGAAGGGCTTAAAAAAGGACAGGTAAGAGCCATTAGAGAAGTAAGTGGCAGACAAGAAAGGTAATAGTTACACTAAATCAGGAAATAAGGTACGTAGTCCATTAACGATAATCTCGATAGAAACTGCCGCGAGCAACATACCCATGATACGACTCATGATATTAAGTCCAGTATCGCCCAATAAACGACTAATACGCCCCGCTGCCATTAGCGCCACATAACAAAATAAGCTGATAAATAAACCAGCAATCAAAATCGCAGAGACTTGCAAAATACCGGTGACCTGTGATGAATAGATAATCACCGTCGAGATACCGCCAGGTCCAATCATCATGGGAATGGCAATCGGAACTACGGCAGCAGCCATCGTTGGCGGCGCACCTTGCAAATGGTCAACATCAAAGTTTTCTTGATCGGGCTTAACCGGGTTACCTTCGCCATTCATCATATTTAGGGCGATTAAAAATACCAAGATACCACCTGCCAACTGGAACGAACCAATCGAGATACCAAGCAATTTAAGTAACGTCTCGCCTGCTAAGGTAAAAAAGCTAATGGTGATAAAAATCGTCAAACAAGCGATGCGCGCCACTTTACGGCGATTATTTAGCGAATAGCCGTGAGTTGAATCCAAAAACAACGTCAAGGCGCCAAAGGGATTAATCAGTACCATAAAGGCTAAGATTATCTTGATAATTTCAGTATCCACTGAGCGCTCGCTTATCTATTGGTCAAATCGGACAAAAGATAAGGTCGCTATGCACAAGTACAGGCAAAGACGACCTTATAATCGGTAGCAGCGGCATTGTAGCATAGCCAGATAAGCCTATTAAATCATTAACTTCGCTTAATGTCTCGTCCTTACCAATTCAATAGCATATCCGTACAAATCTG
>NZ_PJBX01000147.1:0-14590 GCF_002836335.1 Psychrobacter sp. Sarcosine-02u-2
TACTTTGTTGTTTTATAGAAGTACATTAATGTTCGATAGACTCGTAAAGTAGCTTAATTAACTTACAAGGAATCTATTATGTCACATACTTACCTGACAACCCAAGAGCTTTCTGAGCGTATCAAATACAATCCGCGCACGATCCGTAATGAGCTTAAGGATAGCGTACTTATTGAAGGCATTCATTACATACGTCCTTTTGGTGGTCGCAAGATTTTATACGTTTGGGAAGAAATTGAAAAAGACATGCGTACTGGTATCACCGGTAGCATCAACGCCATGGCATTGCAATAAGGAGAAATATGATGGCTAGCATTAGAAGCAGAAATAAGAGGCTTATAGTCGATTTTTATTATATGGGCAAACGCTGTCGGGAGACGACAAACCTGATAGATACTCCGGCAAATCGTAAAAAGCTTGAAAGTATTATTTTGAATATGGAAGCCGAAATTAGGTTAGGTATTTTTAATTATGCTAAATACTTTCCGAAAAGTGATAAGGCTGCAGAAATGGTGGCTTTGAACGATCGTAAGGAATGCATTAATACCAACGTTCCTTCCTTCAAGCAGTTCGCAACACTGTGGTTTTCTGAAAAGGAAATTGAGTGGCGCGATACTTACAAGCGCAAAATACAGGAGATTATTGATATGTATTTGCTTCCTGAGTTTGGTACTAAAGCCATTCATGTCATAAAAAAGACAGATGTATTAGCCTTCCGTTCATCGCTCGCCAAAGTAACGTACGGAAAAGCTAACAAACATCTGTCAGCGGCACGCATCAATTCGATAATGGTACCTTTGGGTATGATACTAAAAGAAGCCGCTAAACGCTATAAGTTTGATAACCCTTATTATGATATCAAGGCACTCAAACAGCCTAAAACTGATATTCAGCCTCTCACATTGGAGGAGGTTTGGACGTTTATTAATGGCGTGAGGGAGGATTATCGCCATTATTATCTGGTGCGCTTTTTTACAGGTATGCGTACGAGTGAGATTGATGGGCTGACATGGGACAACGTTGATTTCAATCGTCGTGAGATTGTCATTAAGCAGGCGTTAGTCAAAGGCAAGATTGTCCCTCCTAAAACACAGGAGTCTTATCGAGCCATTCAAATGTCTCCATGGGTCTATGAGGCTCTGAAAGAGCAGCAAGAAATCTCCTATAGGCGTTCGGATTATGTGTTTTGCTCACATACGGGTGAGCCATTGGATTATAACAATGTGAATAAGCGTATTTGGCATCCCACACTTAAAGTTTTACGGTTGAAGAAGCGCAACGCCTATCAAACACGCCATACTGCAGCGACTTTATGGTTGGCGGCAGGTGAGAGTCCTGAGTGGATAGCCAGTCAAATGGGCCATTCGACGACTAAGATGTTATTTAATACTTATAGTCGCTATGTACCAAATATGACACGCCAAGATGGTAGTGCTTTTGAGGCGCTCGTAAATCGAAGCCAGATTACTCAAGCATCTACTGACAAGGAGACGTCAAAATGAAAATTATTGATTACGACAAGCTATTTGCCGAGTTTAAACCTAATGGCTATGTCAGTGAGGATGCAAATACTATCGCCAATATGCTGATTTATGATCTATGTATTCAACCTGGCTCTAATCTAGCGCGCTTTTTAGGAGTTAAGCCTTGCTTTGACAATCATATGGCGATGCGTATATGGGTACAGAAGCGCTTGGATGTGAGTCTTGGATATGTGGTTGAAGATATGTGTAGTCAGCTACAGAGCGAGCTTTACGAGCTACTCCCACAGTCTGGTTATGGCTACTAACGAGGAGAATATTATGAGTGTTAACTTTGTGTTCGACTCAAGCCTAGATGATGTAGCAAAGCGTTTGTGCTATCAGTATTGGTCATACGTATCACCCAATGACTATCTCGCTCATCTAAAGATACTTTGCTACGATTACAATATAAGGTCTGATGAGTTGTTTGCTACGCTTGCAAAATGCCAGGTTTATTTGGGTGATATACATTGCGAGTATTGCGGTCGTCCTTATCAACTCGATGTGCCAGCAGATATCCCCCATGCAAGACAACATAAATCTTGGTTTTGTGATGGATGCATCAGTTTTTCTGGGGGACAGCTTACGGTTAGTAGGTAGGTATTTGATAATACTTGATAACCAGATAGCCTAGGCTGTCTGGTTTTTTATTGTTTGTTATTTTTTTCTATGTCAAAAGCTTAGTGTTTAATCAGTCTTTTTGCGAGACTTCTAAGTCACCTATGCGGTGATGAAGTAGCCACGCCAGCGGGTGTAAACTTCACTCTATTTCTAAGTCACCTATGCGGTGATGAAGAGTCTTATGATAATGATTAAATATCTCTTCGTTTTCTAAGTCACCTATGCGGTGATGAAGACAATGCCCTGCGCTTGCTTATCGCCGTACTTTTTCTAAGTCACCTATGCGGTGATGAAGCAAGCAACCACGAAGAGAAGTTAGAAAACACATTTCTAAGTCACCTATGCGTTATATCTAGTAGATAGTATATAAATAATGTATAAGGTATATAGAGTAAGGTTTGGTAGGAGAAAAATTTTTTATATATATAATATATACTATATAAAATACATGTTGGTTCAAGAAATTTTGCATAATTTATAATTTGATCTATAAGGATTGCATGAGTTGCTTCTGAAAGTCTTTGATATCATCGAAGCTGTTAATGCTGCTAGCCATTTGCTCAGCCAGTTTCTTGATGTCAGATTGGTTAGTCATTGCTTATTCTCCTGTTAGTGGATTATAAGCAGTTACACACTTTTTAGGAAAGGCTCGGCCAATATGGGAATGCCCATCGCTTTTGATAGTCGTGCTAACTACAGCTTGTTCAATGACAAGCTACCGTTAAAAGTAGATTCTGTTATCCATAAAGCGGTGGTTGAAGTTGACGAAAAAGGCACGGTTGCCGCAGCAGCAACGGGGATTGGTGTACAACTTGTTATGGCGACTCATAAAGCCGAAATTACAGCCGACCATCCCTTTATGTTTATGATTAAAGACAATAAAACCGATGCTATATTGTTCTTAGGGCAGGTAAATAAACTTTAGTAGGAAACAGCTCAATAAGGGTATGCCTATTGTGAACCAATCAGGCGCTCTAACTGGTTCGGTTCCCTAGTGAGGACTTGAATATTCGGTTGTACGCTATTGTTATCATCACTCCTAGTTATTTATAGTAGCTCCGTGTACACAGTAGTGTCCTTTTTAACATGAAATGGCGGTATATCCATTTCATGTTAAGTCACTGTAGACCATTAAGTATAAGACGGCCTTTAAACCACCAGGCTCCTGATCAACGTTCGATGACTTAAATTAATCTGTATACCATTGTCGTTCGCCTACTTAGCACTAGCACCGATGACTTTATGACTTGAGCCAGCGTGCCATTTGTCTTATTGGGTTTGTGTTAAGCACGGCAAATTGTACGTGTTCTAGCGAAAATCAAAAAACTCATAATGAATATTTTTGGCAGGAATACCATTTTCTTTCATTAACTCTTGTACTTTTCCTAAAAGCCCTTTTGGACCGCAAAAACTAATCTGAATCTGCTTTGGATTAACTTCACTGGCGACTTGCCGAATGGTTTCAGCCATGGCATTACTGCCACTTGGGTTGGCTACGAAATCTACTCCAGACTGTTCTGTCATCTCCTGCATACGCTCAACACTTGGAAAAACACGCGCAGGATCGAAGCAATATATCAGAGTGGCACGTTCAAAATGACCGATAGTTTTATCCTCTTGCCAAGAAATAAAGGGAGAGATTCCTACTCCGGCACCAATCCAGATTTCACGCTCTGCATTTGATATACGTTTAAAATTACCATGAGGCGCATAAATATCAGCCAACATACCCACTTTGGCTTGTTCATTTAGCTTTTTTGTATAATCACCCAATGCTCGAATCACAAAATGGATGTGTCCAGTATCAGAAGGTGCGTTAGCTATGGTAAAAGGATGCGGCTCGTGCAAACCTGGTTCTTTAAGAGAGATAAAGGCAAATTGACCAGCCTTAAATTGAAACCCTTTACGGACTGGCTCAAACTCCAAGTGTACCGCCGCTTTGCCCTGGGATATAGCGACTAACTTATACTCTCCGGCTTTGGCAATGAATGGGTACAATATCATCTTGTACAATGCTGCAATCACGCCTACAGAACAAAGTAGTGCTAACCAAATACCTGCTGGACTAGTCAGTGTGATGGGAGACTCAAAGCTCAGCCAATGTAGTATAACGATTAAAAAAAGTGGGCCTGAGAACTTATGCAACCAACGCCAGTTGCCATACGGGATTTTGCGATTCAGCGCCAGTAGTATAATCAGACCTAACGCGACAAGGCTGAGTTGACGCATCAAACGCGTCCAATATTTGGACAACTCCAAAATGGGCGCAAGATCCCAAGCGTCTAGCTTGGCTTTGAAGACAAAATGATAGACAGCGAAAATAAGTGCCCATATAGCAATCCACTTATGCGCTTCATAAACCCTGTCCAGACCGCCAAAGAGCCTTTCAATACCGTGCCAACGGCTAGCGAGTATGCATGAGCTTGCCATGCACGCTAAAGCCGAAGCACCCATTATCAAACTGACTGTTGCTGATGTGATCCACGTTTCAGAGGAAATTTGCATGAGTACAGTGATTGAAGTGATCAGTACGACACTACCGATCACTTGCCATGACTTTAAAGCCATAAGAATCTCCCGAAAAATTATTTTATTGCCGTTAAGAAAGCTTGATTTAACAAGTAGGTATTTATTGAGAAGTATGGCTAATAATACAGCCTGATTCTTAAATAATTCTTAAGTGGTGTATATGGCACGACGTAGGCTACCGGTTCGCTGCACAATGATTTACCTGTTTTAACGTCCTAAGCTCACCTTAAGATTTGTTTGTTGTAATAGCGATAAGGCAGATGATGTGATATCTCGTCTGCTTACGATATCTTGCTGATTTTCAGTGTTTAGCAGCGGGTGTTGTCAATAAACAAACAAATGATTAAGGAGTGACAACCATGAGCCAAAAAGACATCATTAATTGGGACGACTCTTCTGCACATGTACCGAACATGCCTAAAGCGAGGCAAGTAAAAGTTTGGGACCTATTAGTAAGAGTGACTCATTGGACAGTCGCAGCTGGTATTATTGCTAATCTGTTTTTTACCGAAGATGGTGGTGAGTGGCATGAGTATGTCGGCTATACCGTTTTGGGACTGGTGGTCATACGTTTACTTTGGGGTCTGGTTGGCACGCGCTATGCACGCTTTACTGGCTTTTTCCCCACACCAAAACGACTCAAACGGCATGTATCAGATTTAAGCGTTCGACGCGTTGATGAGCAGAATCTTGGTCATAACCCCTTGGCCGCACTGATGATGTTATCGTTATGGGCTGTGACTATAGGGTTAGGACTAACCGGTTATCTGATGGAAGCAGGGCTGTTTGGTGATAAAGAGGTGCTTGAAGAGATTCATGAGTTATTAGCAAACAGCTTATATCTACTGGTTCCTCTACATATCATCGCAGCGATTGCCATGAGTTACTGGCAACGCCAAAACCTCATTAAATCAATGATAACGGGCAAAAAAACGGTGACAGACAAGCCGACTACTATGAAATAAGTCAAGCGATGGAGCACTTATGGCACGCATATTATTGATAGAAGACGACAGCACCATCGCTGATGGAATTGTCCTTGGCTTAAAAAGTCATGGCATGATGGTGGATTGGTTTGGTGATGCCAAGCAAGGTGAGATGGCGCTGCAAGATGGCATGTTTGATGCGGTACTGCTGGATTTGACCTTGCCAAAAGGTGATGGCATGACCGTCCTAAAAAACTGGCGGGAAAAACACATAGATACGCCAGTATTGATTATCACCGCTCGCGATGCGATTGCCAATCGTGTGGCAGGACTCAATGCCGGCGCTGATGATTATTTGGTGAAGCCATTTGCATTAGATGAGGTGATTGCCCGTCTACAAGCATTGATGAGACGCAGCCAAGGTCGGTGTCAACCTGAAGTCCGTTATGGCGAAGTGGCCTATCAGCCTCAGAATCAGCAAGTCTCTTATCAAGGCAAAATGGTAGAATTAACCATCAAAGAAGTGGCAATCTTAGAGCAAATGCTGACCCACCCTAAGCAAATCCACAGCCGCGCAAGCTTAGAAGACAAGCTATATGGGTGGCAACAAGATATCGAAAGCAATGCCATTGAAGTACACATTCATCATTTACGTAAAAAACTGGGCAATGATTTTATCTTGACCAAACGCGGTATTGGCTACTATCTCAATCCAGTCCATAACCACCATTAACCACCGTTAGGCATTCAACGGTCTGTTTTTGGTGCCTCCACTTTGTCTGCTACTTGGTGAGCCTATGAAAAGTATTCAGCAACGGCTATTAACATCGCTACTGATTGGTTTACCTTTGCTGTGGGTGCTTACCTCAAGCTTTATTGCGTGGAAGCTTTGGCACGAAATCAATGAGATGAATGACACCCAAATCACTCAAGTTGCCCGTTATTTAATAGGGGTCGCCCCCAAAGAAGAGGACGATAAAGACCATCATAGGCAAAGGGATGATAACAAAAAGCACACGCCCAAAATCTATGCGTTAAAAAGTAAGCAGCTATCAGGTGATCTTGGTGAGGCTGAGGATGACTATATGGGCTTTGCCATTTGGGATAAAAAAGGCCGTCTATTAATGGCTGATGAAAATGGTCAATCATTTGCTTTTTTGCCAGACCAGCATGGGTTTTTAGAAGAGCATGATTCTGCCTATCAGCGCCTCAACCCTTTTAGTAAGCGCTGGCGTTTATTTTACGTCCATGATGATCATGACTATGAAGGTCGGGTCATTGCCGTCGGACAGAACCTCAAATCTCGCCGAGAGATGATTACTGATGCCATGTCCGTGCAAGTGCTGCCGATGTTGATTGGGCTATTTGCATTTATGGGTTTGGTGGTGTGGCTGATCCGGCGGGGGTTTATGCCGTTAACTCAGATTAGTAGTGCGCTTGAACAGCGTCAACCGCAAGATGATAGCCCCATCACAGCGGACGTGCCCAAAGAGATCCAACCGTTAGTGAGCGCCTTAAATGTCTTGTTTGTAAAAGTCGCGGATACCCTAGCACGTGAGCAGCGCTTTACCGCCGATGCCTCACATGAGCTTAGAAGCCCGCTTGCGGCGTTAAAGCTACAAGCTGATTTGTTACAGCAGCAGATATTGCAGTTATCTGGCGTAGAAGACGATAATCAGCTGTTCTATCATGCCCAAAACATTAGCAATGGCATTGAGCGGGCCACTCATTTGGTCGATCAACTGCTGATTTTAGCCAAAATAGAACCGCAACAACAATTACCTCCTGAGCAATTAGAAAGTCCGGATTGGTTGATGCTAACGGATATTGTACTCAGTGATGTCAATCGGCTGGCTCGTGAAAAGCACATGCAATTAAAACGCACTGTGAACTGTGACAATCCTGCTGATATTCTACCCATCCTTATCAATCCAATTTTATTCAAACTGCTCATCCGTAACCTGTTGGACAATGCCATTCGCTATTGTCCCGAGGGCGCTTTGATTGAACTTCAGCTCGACACCAATGCTATTAGAGTGGTCGATAATGGCAGTGGCGTCGAGCCAGAACAACTGACGCGCTTAAGCGAGCGCTTTTATCGCCCAGCAGGTCAAAGCCAATTAGGTAGCGGTCTTGGGCTATCCATTGCCAATCGAATAGCAGAGCTGCACGGTCTGACGTTAGAGTTTGCTAACCGCTCTCAACCAGAAACTGGCTTTATCGTCACGATAAGACATAAAAAAGCGATATCAAGCATCTGATAAAACGATAAAAATTAATCGGCGTGGGCTTAAGGTTGAGTTAATATTTACCCCGTATGCTAGTTGTATTCCCTAATAATATAGACGGAGTACAATCTTATGAGCCTACCTCTATTAAAACCCTTATTATTGACTGTTGGTGCAACCTCATTAGTGTTTTTTGGTGGCGTTATCGCCTTATCTGTCCAGTCGCCCAGCGCTGATGACGCACTATCAGCTGCGAATGCCATGAGTCAAAATACTGACATTACCTCTATATCCTCTGATTTATCGTCCTTTAAAGCCGTGGCAAACCCTCTCACGCAATCCCCATTTGCCAATCCATCACCTCTGGCGGCACTCACAGCCACGCAAGCAACTGCGCTTGCGCAGCAAGACGCGCCCAATTCAGTATTGCAGGCTTCACCCGAGCTCGTCAATTATAACGGCACCGTCGCTTATGAGGTGCTATTAGACAGCGGCGCTACTTATATTGATGCCAGTGTCGGCACTGTACTGAATCCGGTTGCGACCAATGACTATCGTGCTGAGAGATTTGACGATGACGATTATGAAGATAAGCACCACGATGATGATAAACGTAAAGAGGATAAACATCGCAAAGCACACGATAAAAAATACTATAAAGAGAATGATCGCCTAATCGCCATGAGCTATCAGCAACATGATGAGGAGGAATACGATGACTAATACCAAATCACATTCGACACCAGCCGTCAAAAAAACGGCTAAAAAAGCAGATCCTTTTGCCGCTCTTAAAAGCAGCATTATGATGGTCTCGATTGCAGGTACTATGGCAGGATGGCTGGTACTACTCAATCAAGAACAAAAAACTGCCCCTGTGAGCACTGCCATTATAAGCACTGCTGTTGCTGAGTCTGATGAAAGGGCAGTCACGCCAACGCCCATCGCTGATATCAATCAATTGCGACAGGTCAATGCAGTCGCACCTGTTGAGGTAATAAGGGTTGTCGCTCGTACGCGATCTTCTCAATAAATAAGAAAAACCACAGATTATTTAGTTTGAATGTTTAGTCAAGGGAGGGCTTTGAATGCACACAAATATGTCCAATCAAACAACACCGCAACTGGCAACGATTAAACTGTTTGCCATGGGTTGTCACATTCAAATTAGCTTAAATACCACAAGACTGAGCGCGCAACCTTCACAAATGAGAATAGACCAACAAGTCGCTTTTTTGACAAACGATATTCAGCAGCGCTTAGCTGACTGGGAACATATCTTCAGTCGTTTTGATGACAGCAGTGAGCTTATGAGACTGAATAACCGTGGCGACCAATGGTCTGAGGTGAGTTCAGAATTATTTGAGGTGTTGCAGCGTGCCATTCACTTTGTCTCAAAGACTCAAGGCTTAGTAACACCAACGTTATTGCACCCTCTATGGGACGCAGGCTATAAGCATTCATTTGAGACCTTGCCCAAAATGTCTGTGCCATCATTACCTGTTACTAGCGTAAGCACCCCTACAAACGTGCAAGACACGACAAGTGCTAACCATGCCAATCAGCAGATAGAAGGTATTCAGCTTCGCCAGTTAGCTGACAGACAACATCAAGTATATCTGCCAGCTGGCATGGCACTGGATTTGAATGGATATGTCAAAGGGTGGTGCGCCATGCAGTTGGCGGAAAATATTAGCCGAGTTCATGACTGGCATATTCCCTGCTTAGTCGATATGGGTGGGGATATCGCGATTGGTGTTCCAAAAAACCCAACAGATAAACCGGTGTCTTGGGGAGTGGCTGTTGCCAAGCCGTATTTTGCCAATAGTGAGCACGTTCACAATGATGAAGATGTGGCGATCCTCAAGCTCAGCTCTGGGGCTGTCGCCACATCTGGGCAAGATTATCGTCGCTGGTTGCACGACGGCCGCTGGCAACATCATTTGATCCATCCGCATGACTTGCGTCCAGTAACAAGTGACGTCCTAACTGCAACGGTACTGGCGAAAGATGCGATGACGGCGGAGGTATACGCCAAATACTGCGTGCTTCTTGGTGTTAAAGCAGCCGTGGCGTGGCTCAACAAACACCATATTGCGGCGTTGTTAATAGATAGGGATAACAAAGTGATGGTGACTTCTGCCATGCGTCCAAACCTGCTTGCTAGTTAATTTATCACGCGACATGCGCTAGATATCAATACATTAAGTAAAGCCATTCATAGGAGCATAGTCATGCATACAGACCATCCTACCAGCAGTCATACTGCTTCCAATACTAATGTTCTCACTCAGGCTCTATGGGTTGGCTTAACGTTAAGCATTGCTATCGGAGTTGGTGGTTATGCGTCGTTAACTTGGGGAGAGACGGTATCTCAGCTACTGACCAGCACAGATAAACACTTTTGGTATTTATCACGGGCAAGCGGTGTTATCGCTTATACGTTATTTTGGTTGGCAGTCATTTTTGGCTTGTTGTTAAGCACTCGTTTAGGCAAGCGCTTTAATGCAGCGCGGGTATTTGTCTTACATCAGTATCTAAGCCTGATTGCCGTAGGCTTTGCCGCGTTTCATGCTGGTATCTTATTAGCAGATAATTTCTTAAATCTGAACTTATGGCAGGTGCTAATGCCTTTTGGTTTTCAGACTGAGCGTGTGGGCGTGGCCTTGGGGCAGTTGGGGTTTTGGTTCTTATTTATCTGTGCGTTTAGTTTTTATATTAAGCAGTATATTGGTCAATCAGCATGGCGCTGGCTACACTTTTTGACCTTTATGGCGTATATGTTCATCAGTATTCATGTGTTTATGGTGGGCTCAGACAGTCGCGCGCTGCCTTTGTTATTATTTTATGCCGGCAGTCAAACAATAGTCTTTTTACTAATAACCTATCGAATAATCGCTTTAAAGCAAGCAAGGTAACTATGTGGAAATTGGTGTGTCATTATAGGCTACACTGACATATTCTAATTTATGTCTAAATCGTTTGAGGGTATCTATGCTATGCATCATTCTATTCACGACGAAGCTCATCTAAGCAATCGCAATCATTGGCTTAGGGCAGCAGTACTTGGTGCCAATGATGGACTGATTTCAACCGCGAGTCTATTAGTCGGTGTCGCTGCAGCAAGTGCAAATAGTCAAACACTGCTATTGACAGGGATGGCCGCGTTAACCGCAGGTGCTCTATCGATGGCAGCTGGTGAGTATATTTCAGTATCGTCTCAAGCTGATACCGAAAAAGCGGATCTGGATAAAGAGTTGCATGAACTGACTCATAATGCTGAGCGCGAGCTATTTGAGCTCACCAAAATTTATGAGAAACGTGGACTGGATCATGTCTTAGCGCATCAAGTTGCCATAGCTTTGACTGAGCATGATGCACTAGAGGCGCATGCCCGAGATGAGATTGGTTTGACAGATCTGAGTCAAGCTAAGCCGATTCATGCGTCAGTTGCTTCTGGATTGTCATTCATTGCGGGCGCCATATTACCGATTATTGGTATTTTACTTTTGCCAGCACAAACACTGGTTTGGTCACTCGCGACTTTAACGATAGTAGGCTTAGCGCTACTTGGCATAATATCAGCGCGCTTGGGCGGTGCCCCTGTTATTCCTGCTACGTCTAGAGTTGTGATATGGGGTGTGCTCGCTATGGTCGCAACATCATTGATTGGTCGGTTGTTTGGGGTGGCAGCATTATAGGGGCCTCATAAAACTGGTCAGTAAATAAGGGTATACCCCAAAGGAACCAGCTATTTCACCCTTTAAACCTATTAACAGACTACTCAAAATAGACTGTTAATATGGAACTATCTATAACAGGCTTTTGAATTATGGGACTGGTCGCCGCGCTTTTGCCCTATCATTAGCCTATAGTGTGATGTGCATTTCACTATTTTATCAATTTCTCAGCCTGTTTTTTTCCCAGCCTACTTTTTGAACCACCACCTGCTCGAGGTCTCATATCCTTATGATGTTTGTTTCCTTCAAACCTAGCTACTTTACACTTAGCGGTTTGATTAAGCTACTTACTTGGGCTATTTGCTTGAGCTACTAGGCTCAGCTATTTACTTAACTTTAGTATTCTAAAGGCGCCTTGAATAACTAAAGCAAATACGATGCTCCCAATAATTAAATCAGGGGTACTCGAGTTTAACCAATTCACCAGAACACCTGCAACAATCACCCCTAAATTGATAATCACATCGTTTGAAGTGAAAATCATACTGGCTTTCATATGAGCCTCTTCTTTACTCTTCGATTTTTGCAATATATAAAGGCAGATTGAGTTTGCAATCAGAGCAAGAATCGATATAACAATCATGGTAGAAAAGTCAGGTAACTGCTCATTGCCAAAGAAACGTCTTATTACTTCTAAAAAGCCGAGAATCGCTAGCGTGATTTGAAAATATCCAGCAATTCTAGCAATACGTTTTTTCTTTACAACCGTTCCACCAACAGCAAACAAGCTGATTCCGTACACGAAGCTATCTGCTAACATGTCTAAGCTGTCGGCAACCAATCCCATTGAACGAGAAATCAGCCCAGTGCTCATTTCGATAATAAAGAAGGCAAAGTTAATAACCAGCACTATCCACAGTAGCTTACGTTGCTCCGCGTCTTTTTCATGATTAGCGTTAGTTTTGACTTCGATATTATCATTTGAATTAGAGGGGTCAATAGTTTCGGTTGAAAGTAGGGTGTCGCCTAAATTTAGGTCATGAATAGCATGCTGTATATTTTCAACATTACCATGATGAAATACGGTTAATTGACGATTAGGAATGTCGAATTCAAGATATTCAATATCCGAATTGCCATCTAGCTTCATTCGGATTAGGTTCTCTTCCGAAGGGCAGTCCATTTTCGATATTTTAAAAGTTGTTTTATTCATAAAGGTATCTGAATCCGGGTGGTGGTTCAAAAAGTAGGCTGGGAAAAAAACAGGCTGAGAAATTGATAAAATAGTGAAATGCACATCACACTATACATCAAATGCCCAGCCTGTCTAAGTGACAATATAAAGAAAAATGGCTTCAAAAGCTATGGTAAACAAAACTATAAATGCAAAGACTGCAAACGGCAGTTTATTGGAGACCATGCCTTAACGTACCAAGGATGTCACTCCCAAAAAGATAGCAAAATACGATATCTTATGGTTCGAGGCAGTGGCATAAAAGACATCGCTTGCGTTGAGAGAATCAGCAAAGGCAAAGTACTAGCCACCCTAAAAAAGTGTCACTACCCAATAACCCCCAAGCAAAGGCAATACGACTGTCTTGAAATTGATGAGCTTTGGACATTCGTAGGTAAAAAAACCAACAAACAATGGCTAATTTATGCCTATCACCGTGACACAGGTGAAATTGTTGCCTATGTGTGGGGAAAACGAGACCTTAACACTGTCAAAAAGCTTAAAGCTAAGCTGAAAGCCCTAGGCGTAAGTTGTGCTAGAATCGCTAGTGATACCTGGGATAGCTTTGTTACTGGTTTTAAGGGCTTTACCCAAGTCATTGGCAAGTTTTTCACGGTCGGCATTGAAGGTAATAATTGCACTATCAGACATCGAGTAAGGCGAGCATTTAGGCGAAGTTGTAACTTTTCTAAAAAACTGGAAAATCACTTTAAAGCCTTTGATTTAGCTTTCTTTTACATCAATCATGGGTATGTTTAATTTAGCCTACTTTTTGAACCACCACCAAGTAAATCAGCCTCCGATAAAGTCGGGGCGGTTCAATTTGAAGATGCCTAGGTAATTACATGAAAGTCTATGACGAATTATTAGAAACTGTAAACTGTCGAATCAAACGTATGTGATTATTAGTAACTTGCTACATACTGACCGTCTGAATTAACCAGACAGTATAGCCGACGAAAAATAGTACTAAGGTGGTGCCAGAAGTACGACCGAATGCACGCTTGGTTTTAAATGCAAATAGGCACATCGCAAACAGTAGTAAGGTTAAGAGACCCATCGCTAATATATCACGCGACAGAATAATGCTACTCGGAGTAATAGGCGCAATGAGTGCTGCTACACCTACGACTCCTAAAGTATTAAAAACGTTAGAGCCTATAATATTACCCAAAGCCATATCATGCTCGCCTTTACGTGCGGCCGACAAGCTCGCAACTAATTCAGGCAGTGACGTACCGATAGCGACGATAGTGAGACCAATGATAAGCTCACTCAAGCCCCATAAAGTAGCAAGTTCGATAGCGCCCCAAACGATAGCGCGCGAGCTTAGTATTAATACGAGCAAACCAAGAAACAACCTACCTAAACCTTGCGCCATACTGTGTTCAGCTTTTGCAGTTTCTTCTACAGTATCGCCTTCATGTTCGTGGTTGCCTTCACGCAGGCTCAAGATGATTTGTATGCCTAAGACAACGACTAGAAGTACTATTAATACTATACCGTCGGTATTACTTAAGACGCCATCGCTTAATTGCCAAGCAGCTACTGCCGTCACCAACAGTAGTAAGGGCATATCACGATTGATAATACTTTTTCGGATAATAATTGGACTTATCAATACCGTTGCGCCTAATACTAAGGCGATATTAACAATGTTAGAACCATAAGCATTACCCAATGCTAGCTCAGGGCTACCTTCTAAAGCAGCTAACATGGACACTATCATCTCTGGTGCTGAAGTACCTAAACCTAGAATGATGACACCAATCAAAAAACTGGGTACATTCAACTTATTAGCTAAAGCGACGGCACCATCAATAAAAACATCAGCACTCCATACCAAAATTGC
>NZ_PJBX01000148.1:0-14542 GCF_002836335.1 Psychrobacter sp. Sarcosine-02u-2
TTTTTTAACAATATTGACGATATTAATGTTGTTATCAATGCTGTGCTGTCCAATCTAACATGCTATCTAATACGGTACGGGCAGTATAGGCATTAAGCGCATGATCTGTATTAATCAGTCCGACCACCACATAGTCTTGCCCAGACAAACCTTTGACATAGCCTGCCATCGAGGTGACATTATTTAAGGTGCCGGTTTTTATCCAAGCGCGGCCGATGGCTTGCGACTTGGGTAAGCGGTCACTATGGGCGCTGATGGTGCCACTGACCCCAGCAATGCCTAGCGAGCTCACATAAGCATCAAAGCTCGGTTGATTGTAGGCGTAGGTTAACAGCTCGCTTAGATTGGCGGCACTGATGCTGCAATCGCGGCAGAGTCCTGAGCCATTGGTCAAATGCGGCGGCGGAGTAGTTAAGTTGGTTTGCCACCACTGATTGATTGATTGCAGCGCTTGCGGATAGTCGGTCGCGGTTGGCTGACCAAATTGATATAAGCTGATTGCTTGATTGTTAATTGTTTTATCGGTATCAGTGCCTTTCTTATTAACGCTTTCTTGATGCGTGTCTTTTTTATTCACATCTGCTTTATAAGCGCCAATAGAAAGCGCTACTTGTTCGGTCATCACGTTATTAGAGAAGTGATTGATATCATAAATCTGCTGCTTAAGGTTTAAAGAAGGATAGCTGACAATGGGCAAGGGCGACATGACAATAGCTGCCAAACCATGTGGCGATTTTTTCTGTTTATTGGCAGTTTCATTGGCATGATAAGGCGTTTCTTGCGCGATGACTTTGCCACTTAAGGTATTGCCAAGCGTTTGCCATTTAGAGGCAATGACGCGGGCGGCAAAATCTTTGGCATCAGGGTAGGCGACATAAAAAGCATGTTCGCCGCAGCTGTCTGGTAAATTGCTATTAAGCGTTAATTGTGCCGCTTGCCACTGCGGCGCAATACTATAGCGCGCTTGCCCGCAAGCAGCCGAGCGCATATTTATCATGCTTGGCAATTGATAATTTGCCAATTGCGGTGTGTAGGTTAGCTGCGCGCGCGTATTGTCTAGCGGATAGCTCTGAATACCGACACTGCTAAAATTGACCAAAAAACCATCGGGGCTGGCGTTATAAGGACGTAGCGGCGAGTTGTCAAAGGCGGCAGGGTCTTTGGTGACGTTTGTAAACACACTACTATCGACGATGATATCGCCGTTGATATGGCGGATACCAGCAGTTTGGACTTTATAAAGCAGTTGCTGTAAGCGTTCGTGGGTCATTTTTGGGTCGCCACTGCCTTGAATAATCAAGTCGCCATAGAGCGTATCGCCAATGATAATACCCGTATGGTAAACACGAGTATGCCAAACGAAGTCAGCACCCAACGTATCTAAGGCAATAAAACTTGGCACCAGTTTCATGGTGCTGGCAGGCGTGCGCGCAATATCGGCTTGATGGCTTAATAGCGGTGAAAACGAAATTTTGATAGCGGGATTATGAGCAGTCGATTTGTCGTTATTGTTTTTGCTGCTTTCATTCTTAGTAGGATTTTTGGTGAGTTTTAAAGCGTCATCTGGCAGTAGCGGTGGCACGCTTTCTATACTTTGATAGGTATAAGGGTCATCGGTATAAGCATGCAGCTGTCTTGCATGTTGCTTAATCGTCTGTTTTTCAATCGTCACTAAGGCGCTTTGATGTACCGTTATTTCTTTAGCATTAGTATTGTTATTTTGAGTCGTTTGTTTTTGGATGCTGTTAGGCTCTGCGGCAGCACTATCTGTAGTTAGCGATTCAGGCTGATTAGCAGACTTCGTGCTATCAATTACCTGTATAGGCGCAGGCAAGCGGCTCGCAGTTTTATCACCGACTGGGGTGATGACCATACTAATATCGGTCGCGCTTAAGTTTGCGCGCGTAAGCGCTGTCTGAATCGCTTCTGGTAAAACCGCTTGCGCACATAGCGGCGTTAGCAAAACACTCGCCAATAAGGTCAGCGATGCTAGGTAGTGAGCAGGCTTATATAGCATATATGGTTGCTTAGAAAAAGGCGCTAATTTAGCAAAGGCGGTAGGGCGGTTATGAGTCTTAGAAGTGAGTAGCATGAGCGGTCTATTATCAGGTGGCAAAAACAGCCTATGGTAACATGAGTTGCTATTTTCACGTAGTATCAGCGTTGGCGTAGGTGCAAAAATGCCATGGCTGTCATGATGGCATCGTTATAAGCATCGTGTGTGCCAAGCTCTGGGATCTCATAATGCGCTAGAATATTGGTCAAGTGCTGTGATTGATTGGGAATACCCTGCGTACGATCGCCCATCCGCCGACTGTATAATTGCCGTATATCAATGACCTTATTCGGTAGCGTGGTGCCCATATAGCGTTTGACCAAAGGATTTAAAAACCCTGTATCTATCTGCGGACAAAACCCAACTAGCGGTCGATTGTCTATAAAAGGCAGTACTAAAGCCAGCATTTCATCGTAGCTCATACCATGCTCAACATCGGCAGTGCGCAGCCCATGAATCACAATGGTATCACGGCCAGGCATCACTGGCGGTCGGCAAACCAGATGCAGACCGTTACCCGTATCAATGCTATCGCCGTTGATATGAATGGCAGCGATAGATAGCAGGTGGTGCTTTTTTGGGTTGAGTCCCGTCATCTCGCAATCAATCGCGACCCATTTATCAGCCAAAGGTTTATTAAACATCGATGCCAGCTCAGGGCGCTGCAAATGGGTCTTTTGCCAATGAGACGATAACTGTTTTAGCCAACGCATCTTATTTTTGCTCCCCTTTATTTTTGCGCGCAGCGTTCTTATCAGCTGACGTATGTATTTTAATTAAACTCTAGCTGATAATGGCGACTTAATTGACCCTTAAAGCTTTTGACCACGGCCAGGCATTCATTTAACAAGTCTCGCTCGAGTGCCGATAAAGTGGTCGGATCAACTTGCCGCGCATGCTTATCATCTGTCGATAGCGCCACTGACAAGCGCTGCGCCATAAAAAACTCTAACGCTTCAAGCAAAGTGTCAGCGCGCTGTTGGTTTAAGGCGCGCACTTGTACCAAGCCTTTAAGACGTCCTTTACTACTCGGCGCATCAAAAATATCGTTTTCTAAGGCTAAAGTACGAATACCATGCACCAGCGGGAAAATACCGGCTTTTTTAAGGTCGATATCGTAGGCGCTTTTTTTACCGCCAAGGAGCGGCACAAACTTTTGCCACCATTGACCGACATCGCCAAACTGTAAAGCGGCACGGGCGAACTGGCGGACAAACATCAAATCTGACTGGTGATGGGCAATTTTTAAATGCTCGCGCACACTCGTTAGTAGCGATTCATCGCCGCAGACATAGTCGCCATCAAATATGGCCGACAAATAAATACTATGTATCGGGTCAGTATTTCTAAACCATAAGCTAATCTGCGCTTTGAACTGTTTGAGTGGCTGCCGCCACATCGGATTGGTCATCATGATATTGCCATTGCAAAGTGGATAACCCAAGGTTGCTAAATGATGGTTAAAGGTTTCAGCGAACTGAGCTAAGCCAGGATGGCTATAACCATCACGAATAATCAGTGCATTGTCTTGGTCGGTACGCATGATTTGCTCGCCGCGACCCTCTGAGCCCATGACGATGACGCAAGTATTTTTCATCACTTCATCAGGTACGATAAGTTGCCACAGTTTGGTAAAAACTTGCGCATTAAGCGTCTGTACCATACGGCTGACATTACCAATTTTGATACCGTTTTGGTGCTGCGCACGAATATAGCGCCCGATAAGCTCAACCGCGGTAGCTAAGCTCGGCAAATCTTTTGCCTGCTCAATCTGCAGACTAATTAGCTGCGAATGATGACCAATATGAGCGAGCATATCGCTTTGTCCGAGTACGCCTGCAACCTCGCCGTTGGCATCAATCACCGGCAGCCTATGGATACGGTAGCGCGTCATGGTCAATAGCGCATCGCCAATCTCATCGTCCGCATCAATGGTGCGCAGATTGAAACTTGCATAACGCTGGCAAGGCGTCGTCGCAGGGTTTTGCTGGTCGCTCACCGCGCGGCAGATATCGGTATCGGTTAAAATACCTAATGTACGACCAGAGTAGCTGTTGGAAGTTTGCGTATTGGCGCTATCAGTAACTAAGCTGCTATCTAGGTTGTTGGCTAAATTTCGGTCTAAGTTTTGGTCTAAATCCGTTTTTAAATCATTATCTAATATTTGCGCTTGAGCAGGATTTAATTGGTCGAGCGGTCGCACCAACACATGCTTGAGCCCAGCTTTGGTCATGATATGCGCCGCCTCATAGAGGCTGCTGGTGGCATCAATGATATGCACGGGTAATAAGCTGACATCAATCACTGGCTGCATCATGATTTGCTGGACTTCTTGCTGCTCATTATAACCATGAGAGCTAGTATCTAAGCTTTGCCCGCTTCGCCGCTGCTGCAATGCTTTTAATCGTTCAGGTAAATCTTCTGAGAGTAATTGGCGCACCAAATGATTCTGCGCACTGATTTTGTCAACGGTGGCGCCGTTTACTTGCAGCAGCAGGGTGTCTTCAATGGCGCGAAACTCGTAGGGCGACACGGTATTTTGGTTTTTAGGCATGGTGTCTATAGGGGCGCTACTGTTTATAGGTATGGTGCTGGCGGCGTCTTTGTCCTCTTCTGTAAACGATTTTGGCAACCGCCGACTGTCAAACCAATCATTACTATTTAGATGGTCGGTATGATTGCTGCCCAAATACGTCGCCACAAATTCGCCAGCAAGCAGCTGCTCGATTTGTCCTTTAATCACTACATAAAAATAGGTTAGATCAGCGGCTGATAAACGCTCATCTTTAGCAAGATAACGGATTTGGGTATTTTTTCTGACGCTTTGGCGTTCAGCCGCGCTTAGTACATCAAAGGGTGGCTGAGTAAAATCAAGATGGGGCATGGCATCATCCTTGATGGCATATTTAGTAAGATTTTGGAAAAAGAAATTTTACGACTGCTAAAGAAATATCAAAATAGCGTCGCGTTATTTCTACTATAGCACTCTTTGCCAACCAAGATAGCAGAGAACCATATATAACCATTATGCTATTGTGGGTATGTAGGGTTCTCTGATACTATACTAAGTCTTGAGGTCGTATCTATCGTTTAATGCTGAGGTTCTTTGACTAAATTTTAAGCTCAGTTTTTGAGTGAGTTTTTAAGCGCCAAGCAGTTTGCGAATGCGACTGATGGCTTCGCGGCTTTCCTCAACGCTAGCAACCAAGGCAATGCGCACATAACCTTGCCCAGGATTTTTACCATTGACCTCGCGTGATAGATAACGCCCAGCCAGCGCGTGAATATTTGCTTGCTCATACAACGCTTTGACAAAGATTTCATCGTCGCCATTAAATTGCTCAGGTACTTTTACCCAAAAGTAAAAACCTGCTTCTGGCATGCGTAAATCAAGCAATGCGCCAAGCTCTGACATCCATAAGGCGAATTTTTCTTGATAGAGCGCTCGATTGTGCGCCACGTGCTTTTCATCTTCCCAAGCAGCGATGGAAGCCAGCTGATGCGGTATCGGCATCGCGCAGCCTTGATAGGTGCGATATTGCAAATAAGGCTGCAAAATATTGGCGTCACCGGCCACAAAGCCTGAGCGCAGGCCGGGCAAGTTTGAACGCTTGGATAAAGAGTGAAATACCACGCAATTTTTAAAGTTATGACGACCGAGCGCCGCGCAAGCTTGCAGCAGGCCAATCGGCGCGCGATCAAAATACAGCTCGCTATAGCACTCGTCGCTGGCAATGATAAAGCCGTACTGGTCGGATAAACGCAGTAAGTGTTCCCAATCATCCATGGTCATGACGGAACCGGTTGGATTATTTGGGCTACAGACAAACAATAGCTGCGTGCGCGTCCAAACGTCCCTCGGTACCGCGCGATAGTCACCTTTAAAATCATTATCAATGCTGCAAGGCATAAAGTACGGCGTCGCTTGCGCGAGTATGGCAGCGCCCTCGTATATCTGATAAAACGGATTGGGCATCACAATGGTTGGTGCCTCATCTGCTTTTTGCAAGGGCTGCGCGCTTGGCTGATTATGAGCTGCCAGTTGATTGGTTTCGTCTTCGGACAACTCGGTTTGTGGATGGTCAATAACCGCTTGCACCAAGCTAAAAATCGCCTCGCGCGTACCCATAACCGGCAATACTTGCGTATGCGGGTCAAGATGATTGAGAAAGAAGCGCTTTTCTAACCAGTGAGCGATGGTTTGACGCAGCTCAAACAGCCCGTTGGTGGTTGGATATTGGCTTATTTTGTCCAAGTTTTCGCGTAGGACGTCCAACACAAATGCTGGCGGCTCGTGTTTTGGCTCTCCAATACCGAGCTTAATTTCACTATAGTTATAGGCTGGCGTACTGTCCGCGAGTAAAGTCGCCATCTTAGCGAACGGATAAGGGTGCAGAGTCGTCAAGTTGTGATTCATAGGTAGGCTAACTATAATAGACAATTAATAATAAAGTGATAAAGAAAAATTACATTTAAGCAGTGTAGCACTTCTCTTATTTTTTGTCTTTTTTCTTCTCAGACGGTTTATTGTTGAGTTAAAACCAGCACTTAAAGCAATTTATACGGTGAATAACCTTGCATAGCGCTTGTTTTTTAGACGGTAACCCGTATTGAGATTGGCCAATTTTAATAATGCGATTAAGTATAGATAAAATTAAAATAGCGTCATTTATTAACCAAGCAAAAAATAACTGTCCGTAAAAACGTCAGATTATTTAAGGAAACTTGATATGTCTAGTGTTTTAAAAACCGATGAGCGTGGCGCTAAAGATATCAATGTGCAACAATTTGAGGGTAGCCAGCGTGTTGAGCTATACGAGCAACTAAAACAGCGCGAGCACAATTGGTGGCAGGCGCGGCAGCAGTTGACGCTGTTAAAAGAGCGGCAGATGTTTTGGTTTGGCGATAACAGCTTTATGATGTGGCTGCTCTGGCAATTGGTCAGCTATGTGGTGGTGGCGATGGTGCTTATGCTCCTGAGCAAACTGTCAAACATCTCATTGCCTTTATGGCAGTATATGGGTTTATTTGCGGTACAGACGCTGATTTTTATCGTCATGTTGGGTTTTAAGGGCCGTATGGCCACGCATTTACAAAATAAGATCAATCAAGTCGATGTCTTGCGTGAAGAAGCGCTTAACGAGATGACTATTTTGGCCGCTGACACGCTTTATAATGATGTGCATGCCAAAGCCCCGATTTCCTTACAGCAAATCTTTGAGTACTACGACGGCGAATTTCATTTAGCGAGTTTGCATCGTCTGCTACAAAAAGAGGTAGACGCTGGGCGCTTGATGCTTGGGCAGCAGCAAGTAGAAGCAGAGATTTTGCCATTGGAGCTTGCCGATGAGGAGCTTAAAGAGATGGCAAGCGAGATGGTCTATAAAAGCGTCTTATAAAGTATGCGTTTAATATAAGTAGCTTATAAATATTTGGTCAAAAGCTATCGTTGATATTTTGTCTTAAAAAAACGCTTTATCGTTGAAGGTTAACGATAAAGCATTTTTCGTATTTATAATTTAGCTTCTAACGATTAACTTCTAACATAAGCAGCTATATAGCAATTAACCATCGTTACGAATGCTCAGACTTGCTATCAATGCTGCCTTTAATGTCTCAAGTTTATCCGCCGACAATGCCTGATCGTTTTGATCGCTGATGTAAAACATATCTTCTGCGCGCTCGCCTAACGTGGTAATACGAGCGGCATGCACTTCAATTTGTTGTTGTAAAAACACCTGACCAACGCGGGCAAGTAAGCCTGGTTGATCAAGCGTCTCTAAGCTCATGATATGCTGATTTGAGGCTTCATTAAACTCAAAGTGAATCGTCGTAGCAACATCGAAATGTCGCAACTGGCGCGGCATTTTTCTATTGGTAAGCTTGGGCACCGTCGGATTTTTAAAGGCGTCGATTAAGCGCTGTTTAAGCTCTTGTTGGCTGTCTGTATCAACCAATAGCGTACCGCTGCGGTCGAGCAGCACGTAGGAATCTAAGGCAAAATCTCGCGTCGCGGTAATGATACGCGCATCCAAAACATCGAGATTCATCTGATCAAACACCGCCATGGTAACGGCAAATAAATTGACCTGATCTTGCGTATAAACAAACACTTGCACCGCATCAAGTGCCAGCTCGCGATGCTCACGTAACACGACCAAGGGCTGACTATTGGCATCGGAGGCGCGGCCTATCGGCGGATGGTTTAAGATGGCTTCAGTATGCCACAAGATATCTTCTGCGATCTCGCGCAAAAAATACTCATCGCCCAAGTCATCCCACAGCCTTAAAACTTCATCGCGATTCATATGCTGATTATCGACATTATCAAGCATCGCCAGCGCCTGTTTGCGCGTGGCTTTAATCATATCTTGGCGGTTGGTTGGGGCGTCAATATCAGCGCGCAGGATACGCCGTGTTTGTGAATACAGCTGCTTCATCAAAGTCGCGCGCCAGCTGTTCCAAAGCTGCGGATTGGTGGCATTCATATCGGCGACCGTTAGGACGTACAGATGGTTTAAATGGGTGACGTTGCCAACTAAATCGGCAAATAGCGTCACCACTTCTGGGTCGGAGATGTCTTTTTTCTGCGCTGTCATCGACATCAGCAGATGATAGCGCGTCAACCAGCCGACTAAATGGGCATCCGCAGTACTCATGCCATGAGCAAGACAAAACTCAATCGCTTCTGTTTCGCCAAGCTGGCTATGATTGCCGCCGCGCCCTTTGGCAATATCATGAAACATCGCCGCCAACACCAAAATCTCTTTGCGCTCAATACGCTGAAAGATGGAGCTGACCAGTGGAAAATCCTCGAAAAAGCGCGGATCGGTAAAGCGGTGTAAAATGCGAATTAAAAATAACGTATGCGCATCGACGGTATAACGATGAAACAAATCGTACTGCATCAGCCCCGTTACTTGCGCAAAAGCTGGGATATAGCTGCCCAAAACGCCGTAACGATTCATAGTACGCAGGCGATGAAATAGATAGTTTTGCTCTTTTAAATTGGCTAAAAACAGCGCTTGATGCGACGGGTTGTCTCTATACGCTTGATCGATGCCGCGCGCCGCTATTTTTAACGCACGCAAGGTATGGGTACGGACGTTTTTGATACCGTATTGACCCATCAGCAAAAACATCTCTAAAATCGCCTCAGGATGTTGAGCAAAGACGCGATGATGCGATATTGCAATCTGTTCGCCGACTCGGTTAAAGCGAGCGTTAATCGGATGTTTTTTTGGTCGTTCTTCATCCGGCAGTTGCGGCTCGATAATGGTCTCATAATAATGATTGGTCAGCATCTCAGATAGCGTCGATATCTGCATAGCACAGCGATAATAATCGCGCATAAAGCGCTCAACGGCGGCATTTGGTTGGTCGCCAGGCTGCGTCTCATAGCCCATCATTTGCGCAATTTCACGCTGATAATCAAATAGCAGCTTGTTTTCATTGCGCCCAGTCAGCTCATGCAAATAATGGCGGATTTGCCATAAATAACCTTCGGCAAAGTTAAGCTCATCGAACTCTTTTTCGGTCAAAAAGTTTTGCTGCACCAGGTCATAAAGCTTACTGACGCGAAAGTAGCGTTTGGTCACCCAACCAATGATATGAATATCACGCAGACCACCGGGTGCCGTTTTAATGTTAGGCTCAAGATTGTACTCAGTGGCATTGTGCTGCAAATAGCGCGCTTTTGCTTCAGCGATTTTCACCTCAAAAAAATCACGTGGCGACCACTGGGTATTGACGATTTTATGGGGCACCTCTTGCAATGCTTCATTGCCAACTAACAACCGCGCTTCTAGTAAAGTACTGGCAACGGTGTGGTCGAGCGCCGCTTCCAAGCATTCGCTGACGCTGCGCACCGATAGGGCGGGCTCAAGTCCAATATCCCATAATAGCGCCACTAAATTATCGATTTTCTCTTTATTATCAACCGTAATCTCGTCTGGCGTTAGCAGCAAAATATCGACATCTGAATATAACGACAGCTCACCGCGCCCATAACCGCCAGTGGCAAATAAGGCTAAGTCCGTTTTATCAAGCTCAAACCATTTGAACAACGCAATGAGTAATTCATCGATGACGCAAGCACGAGCTGCTACCAATTGGCGAATATTGACGCCGCGTTCGAGCTCGCGGCTGATATCGTCATTGATTTGAAACAGCCATTCAGCAATACTCTGTTCGGAAATACTGAACGACGTCGCGCTATCAGTGGTAGTGCTATGGTCTGATAATAGAGGCATAGGTGTCAAATCAATGGTCGCGACATCGCAAGTAAACATGAAGGGCATCCGATTAAGAGGTTGTAAATAGAGGCGCTAAAAAAATGGGTGAATGCAAATATCACGCTGAAAAACAAAAAATAGCACCGCCAATATGCCTGAATTTTTAGGCAAAAAAAAGACCGCCTAGGCGATCTTTTTACGTATTACTGGGTCAAAAAGCTTAAGTCTTCTTCGGGGCGTGTGGTAAAGACTTCACAGCCATTGTCCGTCACCACCATGGTATGTTCCCACTGTGCTGACAGCTTGCGGTCTTTAGTAATCGCCGTCCATTCGTCCGGCAAAATCTTGGTCTGCCACGTGCCTTGATTAATCATCGGCTCAATGGTAAAAGTCATGCCCGTTTTTAGCTCAAAGCCTGTGCCTTTTTTACCATAGTGCATGACTTGCGGCTCGTGATGGAATTCATTACTGATACCGTGACCACAAAACTCGCGCACGATACTAAAGCGCTCAGGCTCGACCACTTCTTGAATAGCGGCGCCGACATCGCCCAAGCGCGCGCCGTTTTTGACCACACTCATACCGGCATAAAGGGCTTCTTGCGCCACTTTGCAGATACGCTGCGCCATGATTGAGCCATTGCCGACAATCCACATTTTTGAAGTATCGCCGTAATAGCCATCTTTGATAACCGTGACATCAATATTGATGATATCGCCATCTTTTAGTAGTTTATTGTCGGTTGGAATACCGTGACAAACCACATGGTTGACAGAGGTACAGATAGATTTTGGGAAGCCATTATAGTTAAGGGGCGCAGGAATCGCTTCTTGCACATTAACGATATAATCGTGAGCGATTTGGTTCAATGCTTCGGTACTGACGCCAACTTTGACGTGCTCATCGAGCATTACAAGCACATCGCTGGCAAGTTTACCGGCCACGCGCATTTTTTCTATGGCTTCAGGAGATTGGATAAGGGATTTTTTGGTCATCATAGTCGTACTTATAGTTATAGAATTTAGGTAGGCAATTATACCATAAATGCAAGCGTCGCTGTTCTGCTAACCCTTAGCAACTTTGTACGCATTTATCAAGCCTAGCATTATAGTGATATTAACTGTCTCAGCTTATTTATATGTAGATACGTGACTATAAAGTCATGGAAATATGACACATATGTCAAAAAGCAGTTGAATGTTGTAGATGATAGAAGTATGGTAATTTTGTTTGCTAAATGAATTGGCAACGATTTTTAGCGCTTACTGCAGGATGCAATAGCTAAGCGTGAAAAAATAAACGTTAAAGATAAGCCACATAAAAGTGGCTTCACGCTTTTATTTTACAATAACAAGGATGTTGTTATGACTCTAAAATCTCGCCTGCGCGCTGCCATAATGCCCAGTGCCTTTCTACCTTCACTTGGCGCTATTGCTGCCGGTGTGCTCCTCATGACCTTACAAACCACTTCTGCTCAAGCAGCGGGACAATTTTATAATTGCGCCAATGCCACCGGCTGTAAGATGGTCGATAGCAAATTTTTCACCTCAAAACATACTGATACCAAATATCCTGTCGTAATGGCGCATGGGCTTGGCGGCTGGACGAAGCTGTTTGGCGTGCTTGACTACTTTTATGGCATTCCTGAAACCTTGATGGCAGGTGGCAGTGAGGTTTATAGCACTAAGACCTCCGCTGTTAATAACAGTGAAGTGCGCGGTGAGCAATTGCTACAACAAATCAAAACCATTACAGCGATTTCAGGTAAACCCAAAGTAAATTTATTTGGTCACAGTATGGGCGGTATCGATATTCGTTATGTCGCTGGTGTGGCGCCTAATTACGTTGCCTCTGTGACCGCGGTTTCAAGTCCCGAGCAAGGCTCAAAAATGGCCGACTGGGTTATTAAGCAAGTCGTGGAAGGTAGCGCGAATAGTGGCTATGCTGAAGGTGAATTTAACGTAGGCTCTCAGATTGCTTTAGGCTTCTTTAAGTTCGTTGGTGGCTTTATGGACGTCGGCTCAGGTATCAGCTTTAAAGAGATACAAGAGCAAGATGGCTGGGAGGCGGTAACGGCGCTATCTACTGCATCTTCGGCGAAGTTTAATGCCAAGTTTCCAGCCGCTATGCCTAGCAGTTATTGTGGTCAACCTACCAATACTGAAGTCAACGGTATCAAGTACTACTCTTTTAGCGGTATCGGTCAAGTGACCAATGGCTTAGATCCCAGTGATTATCTCTTAGCATTGACTGGGACCACCTTTGATGGTGAGAGCAATGATGGTTTGGTTTCTGCTTGCTCTAGCCGTTTAGGCTACGTGATTCGTGATGACTATGAAATGAACCATTTAGATTCATCAAATCAAGTATTAGGCTTGACGGCATGGGGACAGCCAGACCCTAAAACCTTGTATCGCGATCAGGTTAACCGCCTGAAAAAAGCCAACTTATAAAGCTATTTTTGGTGGTGTGTCAAAAAGTATGCTGATTAAAACTTGAACAATTTTTGAAGCCTTGAAAGCCCTATAGAATCAGAGAACTTAGCATAGATTTCTTATTGACTTCTATCGCCAGCATACTTTTTAGAACACCACCCTATTTTTTAAAGCTTGTTTTAGAGCTCATTTATAAGTTAGCAAATTAACCGCTTTTAAATAAAAGGGTCACTATGTAACGGGCCCTTTTATTTTGTGCCATTTTATGAATAGTAAATTCCTTATCAACCGCTTGATTAAATAAGATAGTGTCGTTATGCCAACTAATCGCCGTCCACCATTTTTGCTCATTATTATCGCCGTGATAATCGTTTTAGTTGTGGCGACTATTTGGTGGTTTAAGCCCGATAATGCTGGTAAACCTTCTTCTCAAACAGAGGCTACAGCGCTGAATAGTCAAGCTAATGCCAGCATCATAGACGAGGCGAATGTTAATAATAATGTTGGCACATTATCCAAGCAAGACGCTTCTCAATTTACCACAGGTCTTGAGAATCTACCGCGCTCTTTGCAAGGAACGGAGGTCGACGGTGAGATTATCATTGATGAAAACAAACAGTTGGTCGTCACCGAAGGGCTACGGCGCTTATTTGATTATTTTTTATCGGCGCTAGGTGAAGAGGATGAAGCAGTCATTTATGCGCGGGTGGAGAGTTATATCCGCAGTCATACGCCAGAGCCTGCAGCTAGCCAAGCGATGAAGATATTTGACCAGTATATCGCCTATCTTAAAGCAATTCCTGCTATAGAAAAACGTTATGGCAATCTGCAACTACAGGCGACCAAAAATGGCGAGCTGGATTTAAATGTGGTGGCGCAGCAGCGGCAAGATGTCGCAAAATTACGTCAGCAGCACTTTGATAAAGCTACTATAACCGCCTTTTTTGGCGCAGAAGATGAATACGATGATTATAGTATTGCGATGGTAAAAATTAACCAAGATAAGCAAATGTCCGACGCCCAAAAAGAAGCAGCAAAGCAAGACTATATTAGCCGCATGCCAGATAATGCGACCAAAGCCAACATCGCTCAGCAGGCGAATCTGGAGGAGTTAATCAGTCGTACAGAGCAGCTACAAGCCAAGGGTGCAACGGCTGAAGAGTTATACAATATGCGCCGTGAGTTGGTTGGCGCGCCAGCAGCAGCAAGGCTTGCGCAGGTCGATCAACAAGATGCTCATTTTGATCAGCGTTTTAAGCAGTATCAAGCCCAAAAACAGCAGTTGTTAAGTCAAAATGCCGATAAGGCGCAAGCGCAAACCCAAATCAATCAAATAGAGCAGCAATTGTTTAATGAGACGGAACGCAAACGTTTGGCAGGTTATGCCGCTTTGCAACAACAAAAGGCGGCAACTCCCAATTAAATCCGATGTTAATTTTTAGGTAAAAATAAAAAGTATTTAACGGTGAAATTGAATTATCAGTACTCTAAATAGTGTTATTAGCTAAAGTGCTAGCAGGGAATAGGTATTGTAACAAGGTGTGTTAGCAAAAAAGCTATAAAGTAGAACAAATATAGCGGTAATTGGTACTCAATCTATCATGACAGGCTTATGAAAAATGGGCATAATAACCTCACTGTTTAGACTAACGATAAAAAAATATTAAGCAAAGCACATTAATCAGGATGCATTAACCTGAGAAAATGCTGCTTAATATGATAAAAACAATATTTTTTTACCTTTGCACTTTTATTTTTATATTTGAAACCTCTAGGAGTTTATATGAAAAACATGACTAAAATGATGATGGCTGCTA
>NZ_PJBX01000149.1:0-13314 GCF_002836335.1 Psychrobacter sp. Sarcosine-02u-2
TCAAATATATCATCTTGCTCTGGCTGTCACTCCTCCTTTTATTTCCTCAGCATACTTTCTGATACACCACCGATTAAAGATTTGCTTATAGATAGCTATAACCCTTATTATATAGCGGTAGCATTTTAAAAATAAAAACACAATAACTTAAATTGGAGTAAATAATGATTACCCATGTACCTGATGTGACTTTTAAAACTCGTGTTCGTGATGAATCTATCGGCGGAGACAACCCATTCAAATGGTATGACCTAACCACAGATGAGTTATTTGCCAATAAAAAAGTGGTGGTTTTTTCTCTACCAGGTGCCTTTACGCCAACGTGTTCGACCAGCCATCTACCTCGTTATGAAGCGCTTTATGATGAATTTAAGGCATTAGGCGTAGACGAAATCGTTTGCATTTCTGTCAATGATGCCTTTGTCATGTACCAATGGGGCCTGAAGCAAAACCGTGAAAACGTTTTTTTGCTTCCTGACGGTAATGGTGAGTTCACTCGTAAAATGGGCATGCTGGTTGATAAGAGCAATCTTGGCTTTGGTATGCGCTCATGGCGGTATTCGATGTATGTCGATAATAAAGAAATTAAAAAAGTGTTTAAAGAAGCGGGTTTTGATGACAACTGCCCAACAGACCCATTTGAAGTATCGGATGCAGATACCATGTTAGAATATTTGAAAAGTAATGCTTAATCACAATCCTTAAGTGCATTGACGTTTGACTGGTATCATCAGACGTTGATAAATACTTGAATGCTGAAGCTCAAATACTGTCGAACTGCTTAATCCTTAAGTATAAGGGCTAAGCAGTTTTTTTTATGTCTTCTACAAAGATTTTTGGATGTATTAAACTAAACGTCTAAGATATCTTTGAATATAGGCAGCTTACGTATGTATTTATGACATATATAGAAGGTCATTTATGAATAATTTTAAAAATTACGCTAACATAGCCGTTAAGGCATAAGAAAAATAGAAGGAAAAGTGGTGTTTATTATCGATAAGTTAGCAACCAATACCTCAGAGCGACAACAAGCGCTTCAAGCAGTCGCAAATATCGAAGCGCTCGTACAGCCAGAAGACCCATGGACTAAGAAGACATTGGCTGAGATGCTCGCGCAAGATAGTATGTATATACTGATAGTGTATAAACCAGAACAGAAAGCAGGCTATAAGATCGTTGGTTATTGTTTATATCAAGTGGTTTTTGAGCAAGCAGAGATACTGCGTATTGGCACCCATCCTGACTATCAGCGTCAAGGTATTGCATCGCAGCTTTTTGCTACATTAAATAATGAGTTAATAAATAATAAGGTAGAGAGCTTATTATTAGAAGTGCGCGCAGATAATGCACCAGCGCTTGCTTTATATGAGCAGCAAGGACTTACGGTCATTCATAAGCGAAAGGGTTATTATCAACTGCCACACCAACCTTCTGTCGATGCATTGATCATGCAACGAGTTTATGATTAGCAATTGGTTGTTAAGAGGAGCAAATAGTTGTTTAAAAAAGAGTTAAATCATGCTTGCGGCGGTATTTTCTTTTTGCAGATCTCGATATTAGAGAGATAGTTTTTATCGGTTTTCATATGTTCGAGCACCTCGATGCGTTCAGCCAACATTTCTATCATCAGATTAATCGTCGTTTGCTGTTTTTTAACTTGCGCCAATTTCTGCTGCGTAAGACTTAGCTGCAAATCAATATCAAGTTGACCATCGTAATAATCATTTAAGCTATCTTTGATTTCAGTTAATGT
The DNA here is from genome assembly GCF_002836335.1 of Psychrobacter sp. Sarcosine-02u-2. NCBI lineage: Bacteria > Pseudomonadati > Pseudomonadota > Gammaproteobacteria > Moraxellales > Moraxellaceae > Psychrobacter > Psychrobacter sp. Sarcosine-02u-2. Next base: position 1,757 of record NZ_PJBX01000149.1, read on the forward strand.
AAAACCAATGGCTTGGGCACTTTTGATGAGCTCGATACGCTCGACGCATTCGGGATGAAACTCGGTATAAAGCCGGGAGCCTGCTTGGCGTTTGCGAGATTTTAGTAGTCCCAATTGGTCGTAATGACGAATAGTATCTTTGGTAGTATTGGCCTTGGTCGCCAATGTGCCAATCAATAAAAATGCTGTATCGGGTGCCATACTGACCTCGTAAGTAAAATAGCTAACTTACTAATTGTGTAAAAAATGATAGCAAGCATTATTCGTTACTATATTTATTTAAAAATAGATTTATTTAAGTTTACCTTATACTTTTAATTGCCACGGCTGTGGTTTATCGAGTAATGAGGCCGCTAAAGGTTGATGGGAGTTTTTTTGCCATTTAACGGAACGGCTGCCAATTAAAGTATCTAGCTTCAGCAAGAATTTAGCGCGTGGCAAGGTTTCAGCGCCCAAGCTCAGCAGATGCTCATTTGGCAACTGACAGTCTACCAATTGGACATGGCTTTGCTCACATAAACGCATTAAGCCCCAAAAGGCGAGCTTTGAAGCATTTGAAGCAACATGAAACATCGACTCGCCAAAATAAATACCGCCTATCTTTAAGCCATATAAACCGCCAATCAATTGCTGTTTATCATCCCAAACTTCAATGCTATGCGCAAAGCCTTGCGCGTGTAGCTCAGTATAGGCGTCAATCATCTCGCTATGAATCCAAGTATGTTCACCCTCGGGTAGCGCGTCATTGAAACCATCGCTACGCGGTAAGCTACAAGCATGGATAACATCATCGAACGCTTGATTGAGGGTCAACTGCCAACGTTCGCAATTCGCTTGTTTGCGTAGTGATTTACTAGGTTTATAATCCGTTGGCACCATGACGCAGCGCGGCTCAGGGCACCACCAAGCGATAGGGTCATCTTCATTAAACCATGGAAATAATCCTTGCGCATAAGCGGAAATCAGCGTTTCCGGTGCTAAATCTCCGCCGACAGCAACGATACCGATGCCATCAGGATCCACCATTATAGGATCGGGAAAGTTATAACGCCCAAGACTTCTGATATGTTTACGGAAGGTCTCAAGCGTTATATCAGCCGTATTGCTATCAATACCAATACGGTCGTTATTTTTAGCAAAATCGCTCATTTATGCTTCTTTATCTTCAGTCAATGTAGAGGCATAAGTGTGGTCACGAGCGACTGTTTCACCCATTGCATCCAAATATTTTTCGGCATCAAGCGCTGCCATACAGCCCGTACCCGCCGAAGTAATCGCCTGACGGTAAACGTGGTCGGCGACGTCACCTGCGGCAAATACGCCTTCGATACTGGTTTGGGTGGCATTGCCATTTAGACCACTATTAACGATGAGGTAGCCATCTTTCATATCTAGCTGGCCTTTGAACAAATCTGTGTTTGGCTTATGACCAATGGCGACAAACATGCCAAATACATCTAATTGCTTGCTGCTGCCATCAAGCATCGATTCGATAATCAAACCGTTGACGCCCATATCATCACCGACCACTTCCTTTACTTTGTGGTTCCATTCGATTTTGATGTTACCGTTTTTGGCCTTTTCAAACAGCTTATCTTGCAAGATTTTTTCAGCGCGTAAGCTGTCGCGGCGATGGACTAGCGTCACTTCAGAAGCGATATTTGATAAATATAAAGCCTCTTCAACGGCGGTATTGCCACCACCAATGACTGCTACTTTTTGGTTTTTATAAAAGAAACCATCGCAGGTGGCACAAGCTGATACGCCAAGGCCGCGGAATTTGCTTTCTGACTCTAAGCCTAAATACTGCGCAGAGGCGCCCGTTGAGATAATCAAGGCATCACAAGTATAGCTACCGTTATTACCGATTAGCGTAAAAGGACGCTCATTCAAATTGACTTCATTGATATGGTCGTAGACCAGTTCGGTACCAAAGCGCTCGGCATGGGCTTTCATACGATCCATAAGCGCAGGACCGGTCAAATCGTGCGCATCGCCTGGCCAGTTATCGACTTCAGTAGTCGTGGTTAGCTGCCCGCCAACTTCCAGACCGGTGACCATAACAGGTTTTAGGTTGGCGCGTGCTGCATAAACGGCAGCGGCGTAACCAGCAGGGCCTGAGCCTAAAATAATGAGTTTTTCGTGGCGCGGAGCCGTGTTATCAGTTGCCATAAAATTTCCTTGCTTGCTATCTAAATAAGAAATATAAAAATTAGAATACGTGGTACAAATGATAAATGTTATAAAAAATAGCCGCTAAAAGTCGCGATGAATATGGTTTTTCTTATTGCTGTGTGATAATAACATAAGGGCTGAGGGCAAAAAGTGCAAGTTTGCTAAAATGAATATGGGTATCATTAGAATCAAAGCACGGAGATTTTAAAAACTATTTTTAAAATGAAAGCATACTTTTTCATTGCATACTGGTTTATTACTGAAAGGTGTGGCGAATGTTCGGTTAATGACTGCATTTTTTGCTCAACGGCTTAATAATTGATTTTCTTCTGCGCTTTCTTGATAACACTGTCGCCACTACGCCTATGTATTTGTTATTATAAGAAGTTATGCAAGCGTAGTAGACAGTGAATGATGCACCAAATTATACGTTTAGTTATATAGTGCTTTTATACATTGCCACTTAATAGTAGAAAATCATTTCAACATGAAAAACTCCAATCATAAGCTAGCAACCATTTACATTAATAACGAGCACTAACGAGCATTAGCAACGAGTATTGACAACAAGGCAGATCTTACGTGATATCAGCACCACTTATTGAGTATTTAAAAAAGGGCATATTTACCCTGCTTGGGTTAATACTGGCGGTTTATTTGTTCATCATTTTGATGACGTATACGGGTAACGATCCGAGCTGGTCGCATATCAGCAGTGACATGACGACTGTGAATAACATGGGCGGCGAGATGGGCGCTTGGCTATCAGATTTGCTCTATAGCTTTTTTGGTTTTGGTGCTTGGTGGTTGCTGGCGTTTTTGGTTTATGAGTCGGTGCTGATTTGGTGGGATAATAAACCAACGTTTTGGTTATTACGTGTCGTCGCTTATGTATTTTTGCTCTTAAGTGCCAGCGCCTTATTTGCGCAATTGGTGGCGTTAGTACAGCAAGTGGCAGACCCGATAACGTCTGGGCTAAAAGGGGTTGCTGGCGGTATTATTGGGCTTGAGCTGCAAGCACGTTTGGCACAGTTGTTATCGCAGTGGGGCAGTGTAATATTTTTGACGGTATTTGTGGTGATTACTGCCACTTTTGCTTTTAATATTCATTGGTTAGCGATTTATCAGAAAATTAAGACGTGGTCATGGCGTGATACTGCGGCTCGAGATACTGCGGTTCAAGATAGAGATAATAAACGCGCAAATAGACAAGCCACGCAAACAGCGTATGAGCAACAGCAAAATGATGAAAGTGTGGTTGATGAAAAAGCGGCGCAAGGTTTTGAGCAGTTACCACTCGATTTGCCAGCTACTGACCATGCTAGTCATGCTCAAACCGCCGATAAAAGTGGGCGCTTTAACAACGTATTAAAAGATTTCTTAGCGACATCGGGTCTCGGTGCTAGCGTTAAAGCATCTATGTCAGCTGCGGCAGCAGTGGCACAAACGGCAACGAATAGCGCAGCGCAAGATGAGCAATTACAAACCGCTTCTGCTAATCCAAGTAATTTTAGTCATGCCAATCAATCGCAAGCGTCAATGGCTACTATAAAAACAGCTAATGTAAATTCTATTACCGCTCCTGCACGTAAAGTTGAACCAAGTTTTGCTTGGAACGATGCCGATACGGTTGAGGACTTGTTGGCGCGTGAAGCAATGGCTGAGCAAGAGACGTTTGGTTACGATTCTGCTGCTACGTCTGTTGCTTTTGATGACATTAATGATATTGCTAATGAAGATGAAATGACAGAAAGCGTTGATTTAGGAGTTGATAGCTTAGAAGTTAATAACTTAGCAGATGCGTGGTTAGCAGAACACGGCGCAGTGCCAGTAGCGTCTAAGGTAGACCAGAAACAAACCGTCATTGAAGCGCCAGTAATGCAGACCTCTTTCGCCAAGGAGCAAAAAGTAGCAGAGGATTTAATCGGTAATGACATTGATGATTCAATGGATGACTTCTCTGACGCTTGGTCTATCGAAGACTCTGAGTTTACCGATAACTCTGAGCCTTTAACTCAACATGAAGTGCTGTCAACTCAACATGAAGTGACGAAAGACTGGCAAACAGATAACGCTGCTCCAGCCGATGAAATCAGTGAAACCGTTGACATGACGCCGACCAATACGCCGCCTGCCAATCCAAAATTAGCACCAACGGTGGACACTGGTACTTCGGTGGCCAATGCTACTCCGGCGCCCGCTAAACCGACCGTAAGCTTTGCGGTGCCAGAGGGCGATAGCAGTAATCATATTACCGACATGGTGCCAGAAGATGATATCCGAGCTGACGAAACCGATCTTCCAGTGATGCCGCATATCAGTGATGATGCTGCTTTTAGTCAAAAATCACGCTCGATGCAAACAGCCGCTTATCGTAGCAGCCTGACGCCGATTCCAGAGCTGTCGATTTTAGATAAGCCAGACCCTGACCGTAAGCCAAGCTATACCTTGGCTGAGCTCGAGCAATTGTCAGAGTTGTTAGAGATTAAGCTGCAAGAGTTTAATGTCAAAGCAAACGTGGTCAATGCCATTCCAGGCCCTGTGGTGACGCGCTTTGAAGTAGAGCTTGCGCCTGGTGTTAAAGCCAGCAAGGTGACGGGTATTTCACGCGATTTGGCACGTTCACTATCGATGGCGTCGTTGCGGGTGGTCGAGGTCATTCCGGGTAAGCCGTATATCGGTATCGAGGTGCCCAATAAAAAGCGCGAAATGGTGCGGTTGATTGAGCTATTAAATACGGAAAAATTTAAAGACCCCAAAGCGCAAATTAGCATGGCGATGGGTAAAGATATCGGCGGTAAGCCGATTATCACTGATCTTGCGCGCGCGCCGCATATGCTCGTTGCTGGTACGACAGGTTCTGGTAAATCTGTATTGGTCAACTCGATGCTGCTATCAATGTTGCTCAAATATACACCAAATGAGCTGCGTATGATTTTGATTGATCCAAAGCAGCTCGAGCTTGCCAACTATAATGATATTCCGCATCTGTTAACGCCTGTCGTCACTGATATGACCGAAGCGGCCAGCGCCTTGTCATGGTGCGTGGCAGAGATGGAGCGCCGTTATCAGCTGATGAGTTTATTAAAAGTGCGTAAACTTAACGAGTTTAATAAAAAAGTCATCGCCGCTGAAAAATCTGGGAATCCAATGCTCGATCCCTTATGGCGACCGAACGATAGCGTCAGTATCAGCCAAGCGCCCAAGCTAAAAACCTTACCGATGATTGTTATTGTCGCCGATGAGTTTGCTGATATGATTATGCAGGTCGGCAAGCAAGCCGAAGAGCTTATTACGCGATTAGCACAAAAATCACGGGCTGCGGGTATCCACTTGATGCTTGCCACTCAGCGGCCGTCGGTTGACGTTATCACGGGTTTGATTAAAGCTAATATTCCGGTGCGGGCGGCGTTACGCGTCAACTCGAAAGTAGATTCGCGGACGATTTTGGATAGCGGCGGCGCAGAAGACATGCTTGGTAACGGTGATATGCTGTTCTTGGGCCCTGGGCAAATTGAGCCTGACCGCGTGCATGGTGCTTATGTCAGCGACGAAGAAGTCAACCGTGTCTGTGATGCATGGCGTGAACGCGGCGCACCCGACTATATTGATAATATGGCCGGCAACTTTGAGCTATCTAGCCCCAGTGGCAGCGGTAGTGCGGCAAATGCGTCTGGTGAAGATGATGATTTATATAATGACGCTGTGGCCTTTATCATGGAAACGCGTAAAGTATCAGCGTCTAGTATCCAGCGTAAATTTAGCATCGGCTATAACCGCGCGGCGCGTATCGTTGACTCGATGGAAGAGGCTGGCTTGGTCAGCTCGATGGGCAAAAGTGGTAAGCGTGAGCTGTTGATGTAAAGATTAATAGATTCAATGTTTCAAAAAAGACGAGTAACGAAAGTGTCTCGTCTTTTTTTATGGGAGAGCGACAGTATTAGGAACTGAATGACCAATGAGTTTGTTTATCGATTATAAATCGTCATTTTTTATACTAAACTGGTGAGTGTTTATAAAAAAATAAGCAACAAGTTAAAAAAAGATGAATCTATTACTCTCCAAGGACGGTCAGTTATGTTTAAAGAATACACTCAATATGATGCATTAGCGTTGGCAGCGCTGGTAAATGCAGGGGAAGTCAGCGCCAAAGAATTGTTAGATGCCGCCGTTAATCAAGCCAATGAGCTCAATCCTAAATTAAACGCCATTATCCACCGCTTTGATGAGCGTGCTTATGCTGCTGCAGAAAAAGGCTTGCCAACAGGCGTCTTTAACGGCGTCCCTTATCTGCTCAAAGACCTATCGTTTCATTTTGCCGATGAGCCAATTACCATGGGCAGTCGCAGCGTCAATATCGTATCAGAAAGCGACAGCGAAATCGTTAAGCGTATGAGAGCTACTGGCGTCAATACCTTTGGCAAAACCAATACGCCAGAATTTGGTTTGATTATTACCACTGAGCCCAAAGCTCATGGCGTCACACACAATCCCTTTAAAAAAGGCTATAGCTCAGGTGGTTCATCGGGCGGTAGTGCCGCAGCGGTATCAAGTGGTATCGTGCCAATGGCAGGCGCAGGTGACGGCGGTGGTTCGATACGCTTTCCGGCAGCATGGTGCGGCGCGTTTGGCTTTAAACCTAGTCGAGGCCGTAATCCTATGGGCCCAGAAATTGGTGAAGGCTGGGAAGGGGCGGTCGCTGACCATGTGATTACGCGAAGTGTGCGCGATAGCGCGGCGATGCTTGATGCGACAAGCGGTGCAGAAATCGGTGCGCCTTACGTCATTGCACCACCCGACGGCACGTTTTTGCAAGCAGCCATGCGCGCGCCAAGGCAATTAACCATCGCCCTGCATCAACAGCCATCGGTTGCCAATACAGAGGTCGATAAAGAAGTACTTGCTGTATTAGAAAAAACCGCGAAGCAACTAGAAGCCATGGGTCATCGTGTGGTCCCAGCTGAGCCAAATATTAATATTGAGCAATTTTGGCATGATTTTTTAGTGGTGGTCTGTGCCCATACCGCTTTTACCATTGATAATATCGAGCGCTGTTACGGTGCGCAGCATATCCAAAACCTTGAGCCACAGACGTATAATATGGCGATGCTTGGGCGCTCATTATCCGCCGTTGATTTAGCCCACGCTAAGCATGGCTGGCACGATAGCCAATATCAAACGGGCTTGCTGCTTGAGACCTATGATATGATTTTATGCCCGACCGTGCCAACGCCTGCAGTCAAGCATGGCGTGCTACCGCCAAGCCGTATGGATGAAACACTGATGCGCAGCGCAGGCTTGCTCAATAAAGGCATTAACATGGGCAGATTTGCCTTTAGCTCAGGTATGATTGAAAAGCTCAGCGCCCCAGTACTTGGTAAAATGGGCTTTACTATCTTGGGTAATGTCACGGGCTTACCAGCGATGTCATTACCTGTTGGCATGAGCAAAAAGGGTCTGCCGATTGGAATGCAGCTGATTGGGCGCATGAATGATGAAACGACGCTATTTAATATCGCAGGCGAGATGGAGCGTGCTGGCATGTTTACCAAACTGGCTTTTGAAAAGTAGTTTTATATGATAAAAAAAGTTTTGATAACTTCTATATTAAAAAGTAGAGATTAGCAAAAACGCTTTGATTAAAAGTTTAATGTAAATGAAGCACTAATCAAAGCGATAAATATCCATACCCAAACTGTGATGCGCCATGCTTTGATGCACCACAGAGACGCGTTGACCGGCACCTAAAGCAAAAAATAATGGCAACAGGTGCTCATCGCTTGGATGTACATTTTGATAATTAGGATATTGCTGCCAATCTAAAGCGCTTGGAATATCCGTTTTTAGTTGCTGCAATAGCCAAAGTTTAAAGTCTTTGGCAGTCTCATCGATACTCTCTGCTTGCCAACGTAATGCCTGTAAATTGTGGGTGATATTGCCCGAGCCAATCAAAAGGATTTGCTCGGCGCGCAATTGCGCCAACTGCGCGCCCAACTGATAGCAAGCGATGCTGTCATAATGGCGTGGCAAGGATATTTGCACGATGGGTATATCAGCCTCAGGATACAGGTGTAAAAGCGGCGCCCAAACCCCGTGGTCACTGACGCGTAAAGGGTTTACACGGCAGATAATACCGCGTGCCGTTAGCTGCTGCGCCAATATCTCCGCAAGCGCTGGCTGGCCGGCTGCTGGATATTGCAACTCATAGAGCTCGGGCGCAAAGCCAGAAAAATCATGCCACGTCTTTGGTCGCGGATTGCTGCTGATTTCAAGTTTAGCCGACTGCCAATGCGCCGACATAATGATAATGGCGCGCGGTTTGGGCAAGTTTTGACCGATACGTGCCAGCGCACTGGTGGTTGCCGATTGTTCGATGGCGAGCGTCGGAGCGCCATGCGAGATAAATAGCGCGGGCAGTTTAGCCTGTTTTGAGGGCGTTATGGCCCTTGCTAGCGCAGGCGTGTCTGTCCAAGCAGCCGCTGAGGTAATGGGTGCTGGCTTGGATGTTGTTGTATTTTGACGTTCGCTCTCAGGTTGCAAAGCAGCGGTCATGGCTTTAGGTGTCGCAGGTTTAGGATGTTTCATGGTGCATTTATTAGGGCGCGCGCCTATATTTCAATCCGTTTTACCATGACGCGTCGCCATTATTTTTGATAGGGCATGGTTGATTTTTATAGCAAATGACTGTTTTTATAAAGGTTTTAATTACCGCGATGATAAGGATGGTTGTGATTGATACTCATGGCGCGATACAGCTGTTCCATTAATACCACGCGCACTAAAGGATGCGGCAGCGTCAGCGCCGATAACGACCATTTCACATCTGCTTTTGCCAATACCTCTGGCGATACGCCGTCAGCGCCGCCAATGACCAACGCAATATCATCGCCTTGCTGCATGCCATCAGCCAATTTTTCAGCCAGCTGTTCGGTTGAGAGCATTTTACCTTTTACGTCGAGCACCCATAATTGCTCGCGTCCAGCCGCAGCATGAGCGGCCAATATCGCTTGACCTTCTTGCTCACGGTACTGCGCCAAATTGGCGTCTGAGGGGTTTTTGGCGCGTTTAGCGGCGGCAATTTCTACGATTTCGGTATTAAGCATGGGCTGGATACGCTTAAAATATTCATCAAAACCAGTTTGTACCCATTTGGGCATTTTATTTCCAACACTCAATATTCTTACTTTCATAATATAGACCACTTTTATAATGGGTTAAATGTAACAAAAAGATTCTGCGCTTAAGGTATTGTAACAAACAGTCCTTTTACAAAGTATTTTTTTATGCTTTACTAGCATTTGACCAACAGTTGTTCTTTTTTTAAACTCATTGCTTTTATCGTTACATGGTCTTATCTTTACATAGTCTTATCGTTGAATGGTAAAAAAAGCGTAAGCAACCCTGTACCGTCTTTTTGATAGAGCATAAGATAGTTTGCAATATTATTTAAACGAAAGGAGTCGTTCATGAACCGTACTATATCAAGCCTATTAGCACTTAGCGCAGGTGTGCTACTCTCAACCTCTGTGTTTGCTGCTTCTTTAAACGGCACGCAGTGGCAAACCATTGATGATAAAACTGGCGAGAAAAAAGCCGTTATTCAATTGACCGAAAGCGGTGGTAAAGTTTCAGGAAAAATCATCAAAGTATTGAATAAAGAAAAGGCAGACGCGCTTTGTACCAAATGTCCTGGCAGCCTAAAAAACAAACCGGTTGAAGGCCTACAGATCCTGTCAGGTCTAAAAGCCGATGGTAATAACCAGTGGAGTGACGGTAAGCTGGTCGACCCTGAGTCGGGAAAAACTTACTCTGGTAAGCTAACCTTGAGTGATAATGGTCAAAGCTTAAAACTGCGCGGTTATGTCGGCACACCTGTCTTTGGTCGCTCGCAAACGTGGCAGCGCATTAAGTAATTAAAGCAAACTTGTAAAACAAACTTGTAAAACAAAAAGGATAGCAGATTGATATGTGCTGTCCTTTTTTCATATTTTAAATTTTAGATTTTAACTCAATGCTTTTATTTTAAAACGCTATCACCTTAAAGCCCTTAGAGCATCTTTCCTAGTCATCATTTGACATTAGCGGCTTGATGGTTTCTGATACGCCGTCATCACTCTGTTGCTCGACGTTTTTACTATCCGAGGGCGTAGGTTTTGGAATAATCGTCAATGTCGCATCTGACTCAAAAACAATCGCTTCGATATCATCAAAACTATTCATCCCTTCAGAACGCATCGCGCTTTCTAGCTCTTGACGCGTTAGGCGCTCAGCACGCATGGCATCTGGTAAGAATTGCCCTTGATAAAAAACAATCCGCGGCTCCGATAAAATAAGATGACTAAAACTGGCTGAGACAGAAGCATATTTAGTCACTAAAAACTGTAAACAATACAAGGTCACAATAGCGGCGCTGCCTTCGATAAACGGGATTTCTTCGAGTAAAATCGTACTGGCGCTCAAAGAGCCAATCATCACTGTCACAATCCAGTCGAAGTTATTAAGCTGCGAGGTTGAGCGTTTGCCAGATACTTTGGTAATTAACACAATTAACGCATAAACCATGACCGCTGTTAAGATAATGCGCCCAAGTTTTTCTATATTGTCAAAAAGCAGCATGTCCATTATCTGGGCTCCTATTAATCATAAAATACTGTCCGCTGTTTTGTCGCTAGCAAATATGGTTTGGCTACAAACAGCGTAACGGAATTTCATCATTAATAGGGCAAAAAATTTGTATTAGGTTGTCTCTATAGGCACTCAATAATGGCAGGCACTCAAAGGGCTTAACGATTAGCGGCTATGCTTAGGGTTAAGGAGGCGGTTGATTAATAAGATACTAAGACGCGCGCTGACTAAGCTCAGCACCAATATCATCACCAATGCCGAAAGCAGCGGTAGCGGTCGCTGTATAGCCATCTCGGTTAATACCTCACGGCTCACGGCATCAAATAAGAAAAACCAAATACCTAAGAAATAAATCACCGTTAGTAGCCAAACCACCGCAACGCCGCCAAACATCAAGCGATTGATTTCCTTTTTATTTAGCGCGCGCTGTTGATGCTTAATAAATTTATGCACCGCGATATAAGCGCCGACGATGATGGATACGACAGTGACCAGCTGTGAGTTTAAGGCAAATTTGGTTTGTACCATCATAAATATGGCACTGGCCAAAACATAACCCACCGCAAAGAATCCGATATATGGTGCCATTTTAGGCGGCATTAAGTTTGGATTGTCAGAAGTATTGCCCACTGTTTGAGTATCTTTTGCTGAACTAAGACGCTTGCTAAGCTGCATTGGTTTGCGTGCCATAAAAATAACCTTTATAAAGGGTAAAGCATAAGTTGCTAAAAAATATTAAGCATTGAGCTGTTCACTAT
>NZ_PJBX01000150.1:0-13157 GCF_002836335.1 Psychrobacter sp. Sarcosine-02u-2
TTTACAAGTAACAAATGTCGATTTTTTATAAATATGGCGCTTGACTGAGCTAGGCTCTGGGTACAAACTATGATGCTGATATATCCTCTTTTTTAGAGGCATAATAACAGTATTATAAGAAATACAAGGTCGTATTCAATGGCCGTTACAAGGAAAGTAAAATGGATTTTGCCCACATTGTTCCGCCGAAAGCTCCGAGTGCGTGGTTTGATATGGACGCGCTCGATCATAATATAACACTGATCAACCAAAAAACTAAGTCTGTTCAACTACGCTTGGCGACCAAATCTATTCGCTCTATAGACGTTCTGCACTACATTAAAGACAAATCTCCTAACTTTATCGGGCTGATGTCTTATGCGGCCGACGAATCAGTGTATCTGTTAGAAAATGGCTTTGATAATATTCTCTGCGCTTATCCAACTTTGGACATGGTAAGCGTTACCGCAACTTTTGACTTTACCAAACAGGGCGCAACCATGATTTGGATGATCGATCGCCCAGAGCATGTGGATGTGCTGAATGAAGTTGCCAAAGCGCACGATGTCATTATTGATGTTTGTCTCGATATCAATATGTCGATGCCGCTGCCCAAGCTGTATTTCGGTACCAAACGTTCAGCAATAATGAGCATCAAAGACGTAAAAAAGCTACTACAGCATATCAAAAAATATCCCAATATTAAGGTCAGTGCGGCAATGGGCTATGAGGCACAAATTGCGGGTTTGCCCGAGCATTTACCGGGTAAAACTGTGTTGTCGCCTGCGATTCGTTTATTAAAAAATCGCTCACAAAAACAAGTGAGTAAGCGCCGCCGCTCAATTGTTGACTATCTGGATAAACAAGGTTATACGCTTAAGCTCGTCAATGGGGGCGGCAGTGGCAGTATGGATTTCACCTCAAGCCAGCCTGAGGTTAGCGAAATAACGGTCGGTTCTGCCTATTATAAACCGGCGTATTTTGATTATATGGATAGCATGCATGAGTTTCAGCCTGCCGCGGGCTTTGTGCTGCCTGTGACGCGTCAACCAGAAAAAGGCGTGATTACCTGTCATAGTGGCGGCTTTATTGCCTCGGGTGCGACAGGTGCCGATAAAGCACCGGTCATTCATTATCCCAAACATTTATCATTACTAAACGATGAAGGTTTTGGCGAAGTACAAACGCCGATGGCAATTGGCAAAACGGGCAATGATGATGAGATGCCGCGTCTTAATATTGGCGATATGGTTTGGTGCCGCCATGCAAAAGCAGGCGAGCTGTGTGAACATTTTAATGAACTCATTTGTTATCGACAATCTGGTCAGCCTACAGTGGCAGCAAACAAAGAACAAAAGCAGCAAACCATGATAACTTACCGAGGAGAGGGCAAATGTTTTCATTAAGGCAGTGGCAAGGAAGCAATGATTGGCAAAATTGGGTAGGGTACGAGCGTGCTGCCCCTGAGCAAAAACTCACACCTTCATCGGTTGCAGAACTACAAGAGATTGTGAAAAATGCACGGGCAAATAAAAAGCGCGTTAGAGTCACGGGCGCGGCGCATTCTTTTAGTGGCTGCGCGAAACCTGAAGAAATTGCCGTCAGTTTACATAATATGCGCGGTCTTATCTCAGTCGATAAAGAGGCGAAGCTTGCCACTTTACACGCTGGTACTTACTTATATGAAATTGGCGCAGCGCTCAAAGAGTATGGTTTGGCATTAGAAAATATGGGCGATGTACAAGCACAGACCATTGCTGGTGCTGCCAGTACCGCAACTCATGGCACAGGGATTACTTTAGGCTCGATTGCCAATCAAGTGGTAACCTGGGAGTGGGTCGATGGTAAAGGTGAACTGCACACCCATCATCGCGGCGACCCGAAAACCGATGAGCTGGGTAATGCCTTACATGCCAGCCTGGGTATGCTTGGTATTTTTACCAAATTAACGCTTAAAGTGGTCGATATCTACGGACTTAAAGAGTCCAACGAAGTCTTATATTTTGAAGAAGGCTTGGCGCGTTTTCATGAAACCGCGTACAGCCATCGGCATATGGAATGGTTTTTGTTTCCCGGTACCAATAAGATTCAGCAAAAGACGCTGTCAGTGATAGCACCGAAAGCGATGACGGGCACGCAAAAACTCAAAGATCATTTCGACAGTGTGGTCACTTTAAATGGTGCTTTTTATGTGCTGTGCGAGCTGGCTCGTATGAAGCCGTCGCTGACCAAAAAGGTCAGTGAAATATCAGCAAGCTCTATTCCTAATACCAAGCGTGAAGGTTACAGCTACGAGGTGTTTCCGACACCGCGCGGCGTCAAATTTAATGAATCTGAGTATTTTATCAAGTTATCTGATTTTGATGAATGTATCTCAGAGGTCAATCATATTTTATTAAACGACAATAAAGGCTCGCACTTTCCTATTGAGGTGCGCACACATAAAGGCGAGACGGGCATGCTCAGTCCTACGCAGGGAGAGGATTGCGCGGTATTATCGTTCCACGTCTATAAAGGTATGGACTGTGAGCCGTTGTTTAAATGGCTATACGAGTATATGAAAAAATGGCAGGGTCGCCCGCATTGGGGTAAAGTGAATAAATTGAGCCGTATAGAGCTGCAAAGCTTATATTCTAAGCTCAATCGTTTTTTGGAGATACGCCGCGAGTATGATCCTGATAGTGTCTTTATGAATAGCTGGCTTGAGCAAAAGTTTTGCCTTTAAAGCCCTTATCAACTTAGCCATAAAAAAAAACAGCTCATAAAGAGCTGTTTTTTCATATTAAACCATTAAAATGTCTTACTTAACGCTTAATAGAGTCATCATAGTTGGCTTCCAAACGCATGGCGCGTTGGTAGCTATCAATGCTCGTCAGTTGCAAAGCATACTGTTTGATATGGGTGTAGTCTTCTAACGTACCGCGTTTAGCGAGCATGATTAAATCAAATGACAGCATAAAGTCAGCGCCACTGAGTTTGTTGCCGACGATAAATGTTTTGTCTTTCAACTCATCATCTAAATAGCTCAGGAGTTTGTGCTTTTCTTGAGCGATATAACCGGTTAAAAACGCATTGTCGCCAACGCCTGCTTTAGTGGTAAACAGCTCAAGCAATAACGGCAACATCAGCGAGCTTTCGGCAAAGTGAATCCACTGCAAGTAATGACCATAATCAGTGCTGTCGGTCGCAGGGCGTAATTGCTCTGGCGCAAAACGCTCAATCAATAGCTCAGTAATCGCCCCAGATTCGGCATAAAGCTCGCCATCCATCTCAATAACCGGAGATTTACCGAGTGGATGAATTGCTTTTAGGCTACCAGGTGCTAGATGCGTGTTGGCATCGCGCTGATGGCTAATGATTTCATAAGGTTGCCCCAATTCTTCTAGTAGCCATAGCGTACGTAGTGAGCGTGATTGATTAAGATGATGTAAGCGAATCATGATGTCAGCCTTGTTGCGGTATTTTATATTAAGCGTTCAGTTTAGCCAGTAAGCGTTTGGCAGCTTCTTCTGATGAGGCTGGGTTTTGGCCGGTAATCAATAGACCGTCTTCGACGACATAAGATTCCCAATCTGCGCCTTTTTGATAGTCACCGCCATTGGCTTTTAAAACGTCTTCCAATAAGAAAGGTACGACGTCAGTGAGCTGTACGCCTTCTTCTTCGGTATTGGTAAAACCAGTAACTTTTTTACCTTTGACCAAATACTCACCGTCGATTTTGACGTTTTTCAGCGCTGCAGGAGCGTGACAAACAAAAGCAATCGGCTTGTCTTGCTTAACAAAGCTTTCAATTAAATCGATAGAATTTTTATCGACTGCCAAATCCCATAATGGACCATGACCGCCCGGATAAAAGACAGAATCGAAGTCTTCGGCTTTTACGTCGGCAAGCTTTTTGGTATTGGCAAGACGCTCTTGCGCCTCTTTGTCTTCTTTAAAGCGTTTGGTGTCTTTGGTTTGCGCGTCTTCCGTATCGCTACTCGGATCGAGTGGTGGTTGACCGCCAGCAGGAGAGGCTAAGGTAATATTGACGCCAGCATCTAAAAAAGCATAGTAAGGGGCGGCAAATTCTTCGAGCCAAAACCCCGTCTTTTTGCCAGTATCGCCTAATTTATCGTGTGAGGTTAGTACCATTAAAATATTCATAATTGTCCTTATTTATTATTGATATTGGTATTGACGCTTGTTGGTATTCATCGTTAAGTATTGCTGAGAGATTCTGTTGCTCTTAGCGTTGCGCTATTTAAAATAACCATTACTGAACGTCGGCAACTTTAACCACGGTTTTACCGAAGTTCTTACCGTCTAACATGTCAAAGAAAGCTTGCGGCGCTTGTGCTAAGCCATCGACGATATGCTCTTTGGTTTTAACTTTACCCGATTCAACCCATTCACCCATGGTTTTTAAGAACTCTGGGAAATGATCGCCGTACTCTTCAAAGATAATAAAACCTTTGATAGTCAGACGTTGGCTCAGGATAAGACCCATCAGCATACCGAGACGGTCTTTGCCATCAGGAAGTTCAGTCGCATTATATTGTGACACTAGGCCGCACACTGGGATACGCGCATGGGCATTTAGTAATGGCAATACACCATCGAGTACTTTACCACCAACGTTTTCATAATAGATGTCGATACCATCTGGGCAAGCGTTTTTCAGCTGTTCGGCAAAGTCGTCGGCTTTATGGTCAATACAAATATCAAAGCCCAGCTCTTCGACCGCATAAGCGCATTTTTCCGCACCGCCTGCCACACCAACGGTACGTAAGCCTAAATGCTTACCGACTTGTCCGACGGTTGCGCCCACAGGACCAGTTGCTGCTGCGACGACTAAGGTTTCGCCTTGTTTTGGTTTACCGATATCGGTCAAACCCATATAGCCGGTAAAGCCTGGCATACCAAGGACACCCAAACCATAAGATGGGTTGGACATATTCTTATCAAGTTTTAGCACGCCTTCACCATCACTGACGCTATAATCCTGCCAGCCTGAATTTGATACCACCAAATCACCAACGGCAAATTTATCGATATTAGATTCGACCACTTGGGCGACCGTACCGCCAAGCATCACATCGCCGACTTCTAGTGGGTCAGCATAGCTTTTTGACGCGCTCATACGTCCACGCATGTAGGGATCAAGCGACATGTAGACCGTGCGCAGTAGCATTTGCTTGTCGTTAGGCGTTGGGATGTCGCTGGTGGTCAGCTCAAAATTGTCTTTGGTTGGGGTGCCATTCGGGCGGCTGGCAAGTTTGATTTGACGGTTTTGTTGTTGGTTTTGTTGTTCATTAAAGCTCATGTTAAAGCTCCTTATTCTAGTTGTTGGTTGTCATTATTGGTTTTTTAACGTTTTAAAATTCTTGGTGGTGTGTCAAAAAGTATGCTGGTTAAAACTTGAACAATTTTTGAAGCCTTGAAAGCCCTATAGAATCAGAGAACTTAGCATAGATTTCTTATTGACTTCTATCGCCAGCATACTTTTTAGAACACCACCAAATTCTTAAAGTCAGTAGCCATAACAAGGTGGATGGCTACCGATTATCGTGAAAATAGCAAGTTACGATGTTAAGACTTTAAATGATTAGGCTTTGCTCGTCACGGCGCGCTCTAAGATGCGGCGTGATACGTCTAAATCATTTTTACCATGTTCGCCCAATTTCACCATTTTGTGTGCTTCAAGTTGCTTAATGATAGGGTCAATCGCCGACTTATCTAACTCTGCGTCTTCTAAGCTCACTGGCAGTCCAAGCTCGCGGAAGAAGTTCTCAGTATGCACAATAGCAGTTTCGATGACGGTATCGTCGTCTAAATCTGTATCTGTAATGTTCCAAACGTTACGCGCATATTGGAGCAATTTGTCTTTTTTACTATCTTTAAGCTCACGCATGACTGACGGCAGTACAATCGTGAGCGTACGAGCATGGTCAATCGCGTGGAGTGAGGTCAATTCATGACCAATCATATGCGTCGTCCAATCTTGTGGCACGCCCGTGCCAATCAGGCCATTTAATGCCATGGTTGCCGTCCACATGATGTTTTTACGCGTTTCTAAATTCTCTGGGTCGGCCTTGACCGCTTTACCTTCTTCGACAAGAATTTTTAATAAGCTCTCAGAAAAGGCATCTTGCACTTTGGCATTAATAGGATAGGTAAGGTACTGCTCCATAACGTGAACAAAAGCATCAGCGACACCGTTCATCACTTGGCGTTCAGGTAAGGTTAACGTTTTGGTAGGGTCCAAAATTGAGAATTTAGGGAAGGTAAGCGGGTTGCCAAAGGGTAGTTTTGCTTGGCGTTCGCTATAGTTAATCACGCCGCCAGAGTTCATCTCAGAACCAGTCGCTGGAATGGTCAATACTGCGCCTAAATCAATCGCTGAATCGATGTTTTTGCAATAACTGGTCAATGCGTCCCATGCTTTTTCACGAGAAACCGTCCCATCTGTGCTGCCTTCTTCAGTTAATGAAGACACAAGGGCGACAAACTTACTACCATCGATAACTGAACCGCCGCCCACTGCTAATAAGAAATCAATATTATGTTTATTGACCATATCAGCAGCTTTTAGCAGCGTGGTAAATTCTGGATTGGCTTCAATACCGCCAAACTCAAATACTTCACGGTTGCCGTTAGCAGCGAGTGCATTTTTTACTTCATCTAAGGTACCAGTACGCTGCGCTGAACCACCGCCGTAAGTGATTAATACGCGTGCATCGGTTGGCACCAGTTCTGACAATTTTTTGATTTGACCTTCGCCAAAGACGATGCGAACGGGATTGTAGTATTGAAAGTTATTCATAAAATTCCTAGTTGCTAATGAGAAGTTGTAAGGTGAGTTTTAATAAGTATGTAGGTTGTGAGCGCAAAATATAGATCGTAGTAACTTTTGCTGTTTGAGCGTATTTTACATCAATTAGACCGGTCGTCTAGTATTTTATTATGAATTTTACAAAACTATCGTATAACTGAAAATCATCTTTTATCAGTTAGCGGTCTAAATGGTTACTCATGGAAATCCTGAATAATATTTAGCGACCAAGTTGCGAGGTGGTCATCAGCCAAACTTCTGCCAATGGTGTATCGGTTTGACTGATTTTAGCGATGAGACTGGCGCCTAACCAAGCAAAGTACCAACGTTTAGCCATACTCTCAGCGGCGATATTATCAGGGTGAGGGATTGTGCCATCTGCCCAGCCGGCTTTTATTTGCTCAGCAATCCAGTTGATAGTTTGCTGATAACCTGCATACAAGGCTTTACGCATGGTTTCTGAGATATCAGCCACTTCAGCGCTGAGCTTAACCACCAAGCATTTTTCATGGTCGCAGCCGTTTTGCTGGGTGTCATACCAGTTTTGAAAATAGTTATAAATCTTTTGTTGCGCGCTAATATCTTCAGCTGCAATCGACTCTAAGCGCTTTTTATAGTTAGCAAAATAATGCTCGATAATGGCTTCGCCAAAGGCTTCTTTTGAGGCAAAATAATGATAAAACGAGCCTTTAGGTACACCAGCAGTATCGAGTATTTGTTTGATACCGACAGCGGTAAAGCCTTTTTGCGCGATGAGCTTATAACCTACTGCTAATAGATGCGCCTTAGTATCGGATGGAATAGGAGTGGTAATATCGGACATGAAGAGGATGTTCTCCTTAGGGTATTATTTGGTTATGTAATCGAATGGAAATCAGTTAAATAGAAACTAGGGTTGAGAGCGCTTCTTTAATACTAGTTTTAAGCGTTACGTTTTCTCAACAATACATAATGATAAATTATTCTTGTTTTTGTGCTTACTATGTTAGCATTAGACCAGTCGTCTAGCAAGTTACGTTTGGTAAGAAGGCTTTTATTTATTAACGCAATTTATTAATGAAACCTTTTATTAATGAAACCTTTTATTAACGCTCAGTAGCAAGTTTTTTTGCACAATAGTTATGCCGACTGTTTATAAAGTGATACAACCGACACAACTTATACAACCTAGAGTTTTATATAAGTTTCTATCTAGAAAATACTTTTAATTGAATGGCTCTTAAAAACAAACTTAAAATAAATAAGGATAATTATGTCAACCGATACTAAGAATACTCAACAAAGCGCCTATAGCGATTTTCATTTGCAATATATCGCCGGTACGTGGCAAAAAGGTCAAGACGATAGCGTCAATACCGATACCAACCCTTTTAATGGCGAAACCTTGGTAGAGATTCAGCAGGCAACCGATAAACAGCTTGATGAAGCTTTTCAGGCAGCAACCAAAGCACAGGCAGAGTGGGCGAAGCAAACGCCAGCCCAGCGTGCAGCGGTATTATATAAAGTCGTCAATATCTTCGATGAGCGTCAAGAAGAAATCGTTAATTGGTTAATTAAAGAGTCGGGCAGTACCCGTATCAAAGCCATGGTCGAGTTCGGTAGTGCCCGTGCGATTACGCTTGAAGCTGCCAGTTTCCCAAACCGCGTGCATGGTGAAATTCGCCCTTCTAATACGCCGGGTAAAGAGAATTTTATTTATCGTGAGCCGATGGGCGTGATTGCCGTGATTAGCCCATGGAACTTCCCTTTACATTTAACCCAGCGTTCTATCGCGCCTGCGTTAGCCTTGGGTAATGCTGTGGTACTCAAGCCTGCCAGTGATACGCCGATTACTGGGGGTCTGCTATTGGCAAAAATATTTGAAGAAGCGGGTCTGCCAAAAGGCTTGCTGAGCGTGGTCGTTGGCGCGGGTAGCGAGATTGGCGATGCGATTGTTACTCACGATATTCCAAGCTTGGTGTCATTTACCGGTTCAACCTCAGTCGGTAAACGTATCGGCGAGCTTGCCAACGGCGGCGATTATATCAAGCAAGTGGCGCTTGAGCTTGGTGGTAATAGCCCATTTGTGGTGCTAAAAGATGCCGACATCGAACAAGCGGTAAAAGCAGCGGCTTTCGGTAAATTCCTGCATCAAGGACAAATCTGTATTGCGATTAATCGCATCATTGTCGAAGACGAGATTTATGATGATTTCGTTGAGCGTTTCTTAGCGCATGTAAAAACCCTAAACGTGGGTGATCCTAGCAAAGAAGACACCGCAGTTGGCCCTATCATCAATAAAAAACAAGTCGAATCGCTGCAAGAAAAAATCGCTAAAGCGCAGGAAGAGGGCGCTAAGATGCTATTAAGTGGTGAGATTAAAAGTCAGGTAGTGCCGCCGCATATCTTTAGTGAAGTGACGCGTGAGATGGACTTATCCTGTAACGAAGTTTTTGGCCCTGTGGTTGGTATCATTCGTGCCAAGGATGAAGATGATGCGCTGTCGATTGCCAATGATTCTATGTATGGTCTATCGAGTGCGGTCTTTACCCAAGATATGGAAAAAGGTTTGCGTTTTGCGCGCGGTATCAAAGCGGGCATGACCCATATCAACGATATCTCGGTCAATGATGAAAGTAGTGCGCCGTTCGGTGGCGAGAAAAACTCTGGTATCGGACGCTTTAATGGTGAATGGATATTAGAAGAATTTACCACTTTACATTGGATTTCCGTACAACATGAGCCACGCGAGTATCCATTCTAATTAGGCATGGTAGATAAATTAAACGCTCGACATAGAAAAGACCGCCTTGATGGTGGTCTTTTTTCTTACTAATGATGTCGTTACTCTAAAAGTTGATTATTCTAATGTTGCTTAGTATGAAAACCCAATAACGCTTCGATTTCTTCAATAGACATACGGCGGGTCAGGGCTTGCTCTTCTACCGTCAAGCGATTGGTGTGCTCTCTAATCATGGTATGGATACTGCGCGCGACCTCTGATGTCGTGGCATAATACATTTGTGGTTGTTGTTCGGTCAGTAAGGTTAAAAAACGATTAACAATTTTACGTTTTTCAATTGGTGCATGTGCTTCTGTCATGACATTCTCCTCAAGGTGGACCATTTATGTAGTCAAATTAGCCGTGGTCACTATTTATGATGGTAATAATGAAAGCAAATATCAAGGTATGGGCAGCTTTAACGTTTGGTTTATAGCGCTTAATTTATAAATTTTAGTGTTTAAAATTCGATTTCATACTGCCATAAATCAGCCAATGCCAGTTGTTTTCATTGACTTATTTGCAATAACTTATTTGGTAGCAGCTCTTTAATACCAGCTCTTTAATATCAGTTTCTTCATATAAGTGATAGAATATAGATTAATATAATATAAGTTATCTAGTGTAGCGCTTTATATAAATCAAAGCTGTATATAATAAGTGCGTTAATTCATCGTAGCAGTCATATAGTTTCAGTTGTATTATGTATAACATTCATTTAAAATATATCTTTAAGGCACACCTTCTAACTTTGACTATAAGAAGTCTGTTATGCAATCAATCAATTTACCTACCAAACCGCCAAGCTCGCCGCATCCTATTCTCAACCTGAGCTTTCGGATATTTTTTAGTGCCGCGGCTTTGTTTGCCATTATCACAATGACTCTATGGGCGTTTGTGTTTACCGGACACACGGATATCGATGCGCAAACGCTAAATCCGCTGTATTGGCATGGCCATGAAATGATTTATGGCTATGCGCTGGCAGTCGTGGCAGGTTTCTTATTGACCGCAGTGAAAACCTGGACGGGTGTGATGATGCCACATGGTTATAAGCTGCTCGGTATCTTTATGTGTTGGTTGCTGGCACGCTTGGGCTGGGTAGCTTTCGGCCTCGGTATCACGGTTGCTGGTAGCGGGGCAGCCTTACTATATGCCGCGGCGATATTTGATTTATTGTTTGTCGGCTGGATGGCATTTGTGATTTCTCGGGCAGTGCTACAAGTGAAGCAATATAAGCAGATGGGTATTTTAGCCAAGCTTACGCTTCTAACACTCGGTAATGCGCTATGCTATTGGGGCATTATCAGCGCCAATATGAACTTGACCAAGTTAGGTATCTATTTAGGTTTTTACTTGATTATCGGCCTAGTGTTGACCATCGGTCGTCGCGTGGTGCCGTTCTTTATCGAGCGTGGTTTAAGTATTCCAAACGCTAAAGGCGAAAAAGAAGAAGTCACAGTACGTAATAATAAAGCACAAGATATCGCAAGTTTACTGTTTTTCTTTGTTTTTTTCCTCGTTGATTTATTTTACCCCAATAAATACTTGCTGACCATCAGTGCCCTTGGGGTCGCGGTGGTCAATATCGTGCGCTTAGCGGGCTGGTATCATCGCGGCATTTGGCAAAAACCACTCTTATGGTCGTTATATATCGCGTTTTTAGGCATGTGTCTGAGTTTTGTGTTATACGCACTACAGCCATGGCTCGGTTACAGCCACAGTATCGCCGTCCATGGATTATCCATCTCTGGCGTGGGTATGATGACAGTAGCAATGATGGCGCGGGTATCGCTCGGTCATACAGGTCGCAGTATCCATCAACCGCCCAAAATCGTCAATCTTATGTTTGCACTGATGGTGCTGACGTTTGTCAGTCGAGTATTTTTACCATTGGTCGATATGAGCCATTACTTATTATGGATTATGACGGCGCAAGGTGCTTGGATTGCTTGTTTTGCACTATTTTGCATCAGTTATTTACCGATGCTGGCACGCCAACGGCCAGATGGCTTATTTGGTTAATAAGGTTTTGACGTGATCAACGTTATTTTACAACGTCAAGTTAATATTCATCTCAAACAGGGGAGCGCAAAAAATGCGACTGACCAACTATAGTGATTATGCGCTGCGCTCATTAATATATTTGGCGATTAAGCCTGAGCCGCATCTATTGGCAAACATTAGTGACATTGCCAACAGCTACAATATCTCTAAAAGTCATTTAACCAAGATTATTCACCAACTGGGGCAGCTTGGTTATATCGACAGCGTACGCGGTAAAAATGGCGGTATTCGCTTGGCTTGTCGGCCAAAGGATATCAATTTGGGCGTATTGATTAAGCAAATTGAGCCAGATTTTAATTTGGTTGAATGTTTTTCGACTGATTTACTAGTAACTGCCAAACCCGATGTTAATACTAATAGCACGGTGAATAGTCCGGTTATTAATGACGACAGCGGGGTTGCTAAAGATTTGGCTTTGACGCTTATCGATGAAGAGGCCAGTGCGGTGGTCAAATCAGGCTGTATCATCAGCCCTGTTTGTCAGTTAAAGCAGGTATTTTTTGAAGCGCTGACTGCTTTTATCAACGTTCTTGAGCGTTATACCTTGGCGGATGTTATCAGTAATGAGTCAGAATTGGCTGAGCTATTGTTTTATAGAAATAACCTCAATAGCTTAAATAGTCTGGTAAAATAACGCTCATCTAAAAAATAAAGCTGATATAGACACTCAAAAATAAAAAAGCTGCCTCGTCCATCATAGCGAGGCAGCTTTTTTATTATCAATTTCTAATTCATTCAACTTAAGCAACTAATCGTCTAATCATCTAAGCGTTTTCAAGCTTCGGACGCGCTTTATCAATGGCTTTTAATAAAGCGTTTTCAAACTCGCCTTCCTTAAACTTAACCAAATAAGAATGCGCGGCGCAAAAGTTTCGTACCTCACGCCATTCGTGGGCAAGATTGGTCGCCCAATCGCAGTATTGCTTGCCAGCATCAGGCTCATCTTTGAGCGCTTTTTTGGTGGTTGGGTGCAATAACAGCTCAGGCAACACCGCTTCTAGGAGTTTGGTTGGCGGACTCATAAAGGTGTCATCGACGTGTAGGCTTTTACTGGCAGGATGAAAGGCCAACAGCGACCCTGCATGAATCATCTCATTGGGTGAGATATAGTGAATGCCTTCTGACATAGAAAACTTTAGCTCAGGATAACGCTTGGCGACGGCCTCGCTTTCGACCAAATCGTCTGCCCATTGCACCTCAGGGATTTTTTTATGATGACGGCGACTGCCATAAAAAGTCGCTTGCGGGAAATCTTTTGCCATCTGCGCGCAGTGAATCGTATGAAAAGGATGGACGTTGAGCACAGCTTCAACATCTTGCCCATTATTGGTTAAGGCCATTACCTCATCGCGTACGTCGCCGGTAAGCTCATAGCTATCTAAAAAGACAAAACGCCCTGAATCTAACTTAATCAGTGAGCATTGAGTACCTATATTAAGGACGCCGCCTATGCGAAACGTACCGCGAATATTCCAAAATCCTGCGCCTAAATCATGTATTTTATCGGTCATTAATATTCTTCCTTAATCATTATTT